>NZ_JBFBCF010000008.1:0-275380 GCF_040683035.1 Streptosporangium sp. NPDC051022
CCCGCGCGGTGGGGGAGGGGCGCCGTACGCCTGAGAAGGGGAGTTGCGCGCCGGGGAGGGGCGCCGCGCCCGCGCGGGCGTCCGCTCTTGCTCTTGTTTCCACCGAATGACACCCTGTGCCGGGGACCGGTCCGGTGGCGCGACCGGCGCGGTGGGGGTGCCATGATCCTGCGAGTTCCGGCGAACGGCATCGAGATCGCCTACGACTCCTTCGGCTCCCCGGGAGGCCGTCCGCTCCTGCTGATCATGGGGCTCGGCTCCCAGCTGATCCACTGGGACGAGGAGTTCTGCGAGCTGCTCGCCGGACACGGGCACCGCGTCGTACGGTTCGACAACCGGGACGCCGGGGAGTCCACCCACTTCCACCACGCCGAGTCACCCGTTCTCGGCAGTGACGAGGCCCCCTACCTGCTGGACGACATGGCCGACGACACCGCCGGGCTGCTCGACGCGCTCGGCTGGGAGTCGGCCCACCTGGTCGGCGTCTCGATGGGCGGCATGATCGCCCAGCTGACGGCGATCCGGCACCCGAACCGGGTGCGCAGCCTCACCTCGATCATGTCCACCCCGAGCCCGCAGGCCGCCCCGCCGACCGACGCGGCGATGGCGGCGCTCACGGCGCCGCCCGCGCCGGACCGCGAGGCCGCGATCCGGCGCGCGCTGGCGGCCTGCGACGTCCTCGGCTCGCCGGGCTACCCGCCCGACCTCGAGCGAATCGCCCGGACCACCGGGCTGGGCTACGACCGCTGCCACGACCCCGCCGGGGGAGCCCGGCAGCTCGCCGCGATCGTCGCCTCCGCCGACCGCGCCCCGCGGCTCAGGGAGCTCACCGTCCCCACCCTGGTCATGCACGGCCTGGACGACCCGCTGGTGCCGGTGGCCGGCGGGATCGCCACCGCCGAGGCGGTCCCCGGGGCCAGGCTGCTCACCTTCCCCGGCATGGGACACAACCTGCCGCGCCCGCTCTGGCCCGAGTTCGCCGCCGCGATCGGCGAGCTCACCGCCTCCGCCGAGGTCGTCGCCTCCGAGGGATGAGCCCCGGTACGGCCCGCGCCTCCCCGGGGCGTGTGCCGTACCGGAGGATCAGATTTCGAGCCGCTCCTCGATGCCGCGCAGGATGTGCCGCGCGAGCGCCAGGTTGGCCCGGCCGCGGTCGAGCGCCATGTAGAGGAAGAGCCCCTTGCCGTTGCGGCCGGTGATCGGGCGGATGATGTGGTACTGGTTGGTGAGCGTGATCAGGATGTCCTCGATGCCGTCCTTGATGCCCAGCGACTCCATGGTCCGCATCTTGGCCCTGACGACCTCGGTGTTACCGGCCGCGGCGACCTGGAGGTCGAGCTCCTTCGAGCCGCCGATGGCACCCAGGGCCATGCCGCTGTTGTAGTCCACGACCACCGCGCCGATGGCACCGTCGATCGCCATCATCTCCTTGAGGGAGATGTCCATGTTGCCCATTCATGCCTCCGGTCACTGGGTTGTCCACGTACGGGATGTGATGGCGGCCACGTTCGCCGCCGTCTTGCGCCCCTCCAGTCGCAGCAGCCCGAGGTTTGTCCCGGGACGGGCGAGAACTGTGAGGACGATCTTGGGTCCGGCCGCGTAGAAGGCCGCGTAGCCGTTGGTGCCGGAGATCAGCGTCTCCTCGAAGGTGCCCTTGCCCACCATGTCCGTCATCTGGCGGCTGAGGGCCAGCAGCGCGGAGGACAGGGCGCCGGTCTGTTCGACGGCGCCGTTCAGGTCACTGGCTATCGTCAGGCCGTCCACGCTGCAGGCGACGCTTCCGTCGACGTCGGGTATCCGCTCGCGCAGCAGCGTCATCTCCCGGCGCACCTCGTCGCACAGCTCCACTGGCATCCTCCTTCCGGTCCGCTTCAGCGTCCGTAGCCTTATCGGCATCGGTCCGGGCTCATGTGAGTGCCTCCAATGCGTTTCTCAGGCGGATGAGCAGGTTCACGTCGCCGGGGTTCCCCGTCGTCGCCGGGAGCCACTGCGCCGCCCCGGACGGGCGGGGCGTGTCCGCCACCGCCCCTCTGATCTCCCCGGCGCCCGCCACGCGCCGGGGCAGCGCGTCACCGGACGCTCCCGGGCCCCCGGGCGTTGCGGGCCCCCCGGACGCTCCGGGTCCGGCGGGCGTGCCGGCGCCGGGAGAAGGACCGGGCAGGCCGGGAGGGACGGGCTCGGCGGGGGGCGTGGGGGCGGTGGGGGAGGTGGGCGCGGTGGTGAGCTCGCCCCGGGGGACGCGGAGCAGCCCGGCCGCGGCGAGCTGCCGTACGGCCAGCAGCACCGAGTAGGCCGGGCGTCCGAGCCGGTGGGCCAGGTCGGCGGGGGTGGCCGTCGAGTCGGCACCCGTCACGACCTCCCACTGCAGAGCGGTCAGCACCACCCGCTGCGCGGGCACGCGGCCGACGGGGACGACCGGAAGCGAGTCCAACTCGGCGGACGGCCAGGTCCGGTCCAACTGTGTCCTCCTTCGCTTGCACTCCCGGAGCAGTCCGGCCACGTCGAAGTAGCAATGGGGGCCGAGCCAGTGCCGCTCTCCGGGCCGGAACTTCGGCCGCCGTCCCGGGGGATCCGGCGGGTGGGGCGGTTCGAGCAGGAAGTACACGGCGTCGAGCACCGCGCAGAGCACGCACAGCTCCAGCTCGCCCCTGGTGAGCACGCCCTGGGAGATCAGCAGCTCGCCGCCCTGCCTGCCCTCCTCGGTGGCGTGCATGGCCTGCCGTACGGCGTGGCCGGAGACCCTGCCGCAGGCGGCCAGCAGGTCCTCCACCCGCGGGGCGGCCGGACTCTCGGCGTAGGTCACGCGTCCGCCCGTGAGGTAGAACGTCCCGGCCCCTCCCAGATGGAGGGCGCCGGTGGCGCGGTGGGCCGCGAGCCCGCTGAGTACGTCCTGCACCGTGGGCATCGCTTCACATCGTTACGAGGCGGCCGGACAGTGCCTGAAGCCGGTGGCGTGCCAGGGCGAGGTTGGAACGCTGTGAATCGAGGCGAAGATAAATCACCAACGGGCCGTCGAACACGGTTTCAATGGGTTTTAGTAAATGGTGTCCGTCATCGGTGGTTATCATCACATCGCAGATCCGGACGGTCGCCCCGGCGGAGGACGCGGCGAGCCCGTCGAGTATGGCCCGGAGCGTTTCCCCCAGTCCCGCGGCCGCTCTTTCCGTGTCGGCGTCACTGGTTCCGCCGCCGGTCGCCAGGGCCGTCCCGCTGGTCTGATCGATCAGGATCGCGTCCAGCGCGCCGGGGATGGCCATGATCTCAGTCAGGCAGTCTTCGATTCCGAGCACGGGATCTCCCTCGCCAACGACTTCACAACGTCGCCCGGTCAGCGTAGGGACATCCCTTGCGACCTGAGGGTCTTAATGAAAAGTCGGATATGGCGAGGGAGGTGATTGTCTGTCGTGGTAGAAGATTGTTCATTCAGAGTGGAAGATATTTCCCTACTCTTCGGGAAGAAGTGCCTTTTCGTCCCGTTTGTAAACAAGAACATTCTTCACGTATGACTCCACCGCGGCGGGCAGCCCGACGTCCTGTCCGGCCGCCTCCGACATGAACCAGCGGTGGTCGAGCACCTCGTGGAAGACCTGGGCGGGCTCCAGCTTGCGCCGCATCTCCACCGGGACGGCCTCGACCGTCGGCTGGAAGACCTCCGCCAGCCACCGGTGGGCCACGATCGCCTCGTCCTCGTGGCGCAGCCCCCGCGCGACCCGGAAGGAGTCGAGGTCGTTGAGCAGCCGCCTGGCCTGGTTCTCCTCCACGTCCAGGCCGGTGAGCCTGAGCAGCCTGCGCTGGTGGTGACCGGCGTCGACGACCTTGGGGCGGACGATCAGACGCCCGGTGCCCGCCTTGCGGCGGACCATCATCTCGGCGACGTCGAAACCGAGGTCGTTCAGCCTGCGGATCCGCTGGTCGATCATGTGCCAGTCCACCTCCTCGATGATCTCGTCGGAGGTGAGCTCGCCCCAGAGCCCGTGATAGCGCGCGCAGACCGAGTCGGCGACCTCCTCCGGGTCGATCGAGGAGTGCAGCAGGCCGCCCGCCTGGAGGTCCAGCATCTCGCCGAAGAGGTTGGTGTGCGCGAGGTCGATGTCGTACAGCCGCTGGCCCTCGCTGATCATGGGGTGCAGCTCGCCCGTCTCGGCGTCGACCAGGTAGGCGGCGAAGGATCCCGCGTCCCTGCGGAACAGCACGTTCGACAGCGAGCAGTCACCCCAGTAGAACCCGTTCAGATGCAGCCTGACCAGCAGTACGGCCAGCGCGTCGAGCAGCCGGTTGAGCGTCTCGGGGCGGACCGTCCCCGACATGACCGCCCGGTAGGGCAGGGAGAACTGCAGGTGCTGGGTGATCAGCGCGGAGTCGAGCGGTTCCCCGCCGGGGGTGGTCCGGCCCGTGACCACGGCGACCGGCTCGACCGAGGGGGTGTCCAGCCGGTTCAGGTCCCACAGCAGGCGGTACTCGCGCTTGGCGTAGTACTCGCTGATCTCCTTGATCGCGTAGACCTTGCCGGAGATCCGGGCGAAGCGGACCACATGCCGGGAGATGCCCCGGGGCAGGGACACCAGATGGTGGGACGGCCACTCCTCCAGGGGGACGTCCCAGGGCAGCCGGATCAGGTCCGGATCGTTCGGTGTGCCGGTGAGCTGGAGGGGCATCGTGTCAGTCCTCGTGTCGGAGGGCCCGGGATCGGGGCCCCGGAGGGGAGTGCGGCAGGCGCCGGGAAACCCGGGGGAGGGCGGACTCGGGGGAGGCTCGGGGGAGGGGGACTCGGGGGAAGGTGGAGCCGGGGAGGGCGGGACGGGTCTCCGGGCGGGTCTCAGCTCTCCCGGCGGGAGAACGGGGCGGGGGTCATGCCCCGCCGCGCGACCGCGGCCAGCTCTTCCTCGGTGAGCACGCGAGGTTCCCCGACGGCCCTGGCGCGCACGTAGACCTCGCACAGCCATTCGAGCAGCCGGGTGGCCTCGAAGGCCTGGGCCAGGTCGTCGCCGACGGTCACCCCGCCGTGGTTGGCGAGCAGTACGGCCCGCCTGTCCCCGAGGGCGGCCCTGACGTTGGCGGCCAGTTCCGGGGTGCCGTAGGTGGCGTAGTCGGCCACCCTGACCGTACCGCCCAGCAACATCGTGTTGTAGTGGACGGGCGGAAGCTCGGCCATGGTGGCGGAGACGACGGTGGCGAAGGTGGAGTGGGTGTGCACCACGGCGCCGGCGTCGGTCGCCGTGTAGATCGCCAGGTGCAGGGGGGTCTCGGAGGACGGCTGCGCCTCCCCCTCGACCGGGTGTCCCTCGATGTCGATCACCGGGCAGATCCCGGGCTCCAGGCGGTCGAGGGCGACCCCGCCCGGGGTCACCGCGACCAGGTCGCCGAGGCGGACGCTCAGGTTTCCCGAGGTTCCGATGACGAGCCCGGTCTGGACGGCCCCGCGGCCGTACTCACACAGCAGCCGACGCTGCTCCGCCAGCAACATGTCCTAAAAGTAGGGTCTTGCGGTACTACGCGGCAAACCACCATTATCTGGTCTAGACCGGCCGTCCCCGGTAGATTGCCGGAGCACCACGGTCCTTTACTCACGTGCAGGTCACGAGTCAATGGTCATGTGCGAAGTATCGGATATTGTGTGGAAATCTGTCAGGGCTCGGATGGGTTTGGTGCCTGGTTGCTACCGGATTTGTCGCGAGGACATCACGGCTCGGTCTAGACCGGCTGCGAACTCTTGACGGTGGACTCCGGGGCTACGTACCTTCAGGCAAACGTTTAGGAAACTTTCCTAATTGATCCCCCGCCCAGGAGGGTTACAATGTCCTACTCGGCCGGTACGCCCGGAGATATCACCCGGCGGCAGATGCTCCGCCGGATCGGCCTGACCGCCCTGGTGGCAGGTCCCGCAGCCGGGCTGCTCAGCGCGTGCGCCACGGGCGGCAGCTCCGCCCCCGCCGCCACCACCTCGGCCGCTCCCTCCTCGGGTGGGGCGGTCTCGGCCGCCAACCCGTTCGGTGTCGCCGCCGACGCCCCGCTCGAAGTGGTCATCTTCAAGGGCGGCCTCGGCGACAGCTACGCCACCGAGATCCACGAGCCGCTGTACAAGAAGGCCTTCCCCCAGGCCACCGTCAAGCACGTCGCGACCCAGCAGATCGCGCAGACCCTGCAGCCCCGCTTCGCCGGCGGCGACGTGCCGGACATCATCGCCAACTCCGGCACCGACCTCATGGACAACGGAGCCCTGCAGCAGGAGGGCCAGCTGCTGGACCTCACCGAGCTGTGGGACGCCCCCTCGATCGACGACCCCAACAAGAAGGTGCGCGACACGGTCGCCCCGGGCACCGTCGAGTCGGGCCTCATCGACAAGAAGCCGTACCTGATGAACTACGTCTTCTCGGCGTACGGCCTGTGGTACGACTCGGCCCTGTTCGAGAAGAACAGCTGGACCCCGCCGAAGACCTTCGAGGAGTTCAAGGCCTTCTGTGAGAAGGCCAAGGCCGCCGGCATCACCCCCTTCGCCTACGCGGGCAAGAACGCCTCCTACTACGCGTACTGGATGATCCTCATCTCCGCCGCGAAGATCGAGGGCAACCAGTTCCTGATCGACATCGACAACCTCGTCGACGGTGTCTGGAAGCGTGACTCGCTCAAGCAGTCCGCCGCCGCCTGGGCCGAGATCGGCAAGTACATGGACAAGTCCTTCGAGGGCCTGATCCACACCGAGGTGCAGACCCGGCAGAACCAGGGCAAGGTCGCCCTCTACCCGTCGGGTTCCTGGCTGGAGAACGAGCAGAAGAGCCAGACCCCCAAGGAGTTCAAGTACGCCCTGACGCCCACCCCGAGCGTCACCGCCGCGGACAAGCTGCCCTTCGAGGCGATCCGCGCCGCCGCCGGCGAGGCCTACATCGTCCCCGCCAAGGCCAAGAACCCCAAGGGCGGCCTGGAGTACCTGCGCATCATGCTCTCCAAGGAGGGTGCGCGCGGCTTCACCGAGAAGTCCGGCAACATCACCGTCGTGACCGGTGCCGCCGACGGCCTGGACCTGTCGCCGGGCAACGCGAGCCTCAGCGCCGCGCAGACCGCCGCGGGCCAGAACATCGTCACCCGCAGCGACTTCGAGAACTGGTACAAGGAGCTGGAGACCGAGCTGCGTAAGCAGACCAACGCGCTCATGTTCGGCCGCATCTCCGCCGACGAGTTCTGCGACAACATGCAGAAGGCCGCGGACAAGACCAAGGCCGACTCGTCCATCACCAAGCAGAACCGGACGGTGTAGGTCGCCATGCGGCACGGCAGGTATCGGTTCATCGTCGGCTTTCTCGCCGCGCCGGTGATCCTCTACGTGGTCTTCGTGATCAGCCCGTACATACAGGCTTTCTACATCTCGTTGACCAACTGGAAGGGCATCTCGGCAAACCCTCAGTTCATCGGCCTGGAGAACTACACCCGGCTGCTGGACGACGAGGTCTTCTGGGCCGCGGTGCGTCACCACGGTGTTCTGCTGCTTGTCATGCCGCTGGTCACCATTGTGATCGCCCTGTTCTTCTCCTTCCTGCTCAACCTGAGCGGAGGGCAGCGGGGCGGTCAGATGACCGGGATCTGGGGCTCGAAGGTCTATCGTGTGATCTTCTTCCTGCCCCAGGTCCTGGCGGTGGCAATCGTCGGTGTGCTCTTCCAGGCGATCTACCGGCCTGACGAGAGCGGTGTGATCAACGGCCTCCTCGGCCTGGTCGGCATCAAGCCCGTCGGCTGGCTCATCGACCCCAACCTCGCGCTGTGGTCGATCATCGGGGTGATGGTCTGGCAGGCGGTCGGCTTCTACGTCGTACTGTTCTCCGCGGGCATGTCCTCTATCCCCAAGGACGTGTTCGAGGCGGCCGCGCTGGACGGCGCGGGCCGGTACACCCTCTTCTTCAAGATCACGCTCCCGCTGCTGTGGGACACCATGCAGGTCGCCTGGGTCTACCTGGGCATCGCCGCCTTCGACGCCTTCGCCCTGGTGCAGGTTCTCTCGGTCGACCGGGGCGGTCCCGACAACTCCACCACGGTGCTCCCGCTGGAGATCTGGCGGACCGCGTTCAACTTCTCCAAGTTCGGCTACGCGTCGGCGATGGGTGTGGTGCTGTTCTTCTTGACCATCACTTTCGCGGCGCTCACTCTGCGCGTGACCCGGCGCGAGAGGATCGAGTTCTGATGGCTATGGAAACGGCGTACAAGCAGGCCTCGCGCTCCGGGGCCTCCCATGGCCGGCCGAGGCGCAAGCGCGGGAACCAGATGGGCGCCTTCGGCGCCCTGTCCCACCTGGCGCTGCTGGTCTGGGCGATCCTGATCATCGGCCCGATCCTGTGGACCTTCCTGGGCTCCTTCAAGACCAACACCGAGATCTTCGGCGACCCCATCACGCTCCCGGCGACCTACCACTGGGACGCCTGGGGCCGGGCCTTCCAGAAGGCCCACATCGGCCAGTACATGCTCAACACCATCTTCGTGGTGGCGTGCAGTACGGCCCTGACCATGCTGCTGGGCTCGATGGCGGCCTACGTGCTGTCGCGCTACACCTTCTTCGGCAACCGGGCGATCTACTTCCTGTTCGTCTCCGGCATGACCTTCCCGGTCTTCCTGGCGCTGGTCCCGCTGTTCTTCGTGGTGCGCAACCTCGGCCTGATCGACACCCACCTCGGGGTGATCCTGGTCTACGTCGCCTACTCGCTGCCCTTCACCGTCTTCTTCCTGTCGGCGTTCTTCAAGACGCTGCCGACCTCGGTGGCGGAGGCGGCGATGATGGACGGCTGCTCGCACACCAGGACGTTCTTCCAGATCATGGTGCCGATGGCCAAGCCCGGCCTGATCAGCATCACGATCTTCAACATCCTGGGCCAGTGGAACCAGTACCTCCTGCCGATCGTGCTGCTGTCCGGCAACGTCGAGGACAAGTGGCTGATCACCCAGGGCGTGGCGAACATCTCGACCAACGCGGGCTACGAGGCCGACTGGCCGGGCCTGTTCGCCGCGCTGAGCATGGCGATCATCCCGGTCATGATCATCTACATCATCTTCCAGCGTCAGATCCAGTCGGGCCTGACCTCCGGCGCCGTCAAATAATGTCACTTCGACGGTAATCCGGACGGGGCACGAGGGAGTCGTTCTTAATCGTGACGAACCCCGAGTACTCCGGAGATCCGTACATGCCAGATCTGGAACCCCAGGCCTTCCCCTTCCCGTTCTTCGGGGCGGGGGAGGCCGGTTACTACATGTGGGCCGAGGTCCACGTGCGCTTCGGCCGTGAGCCGTCGTGCACCCAGCGCGAGACCATCGTCGGCACCGTTCCGGTCCCGCTGCGCGGCACGGTCGACTGGTGCGAGGGCCGCCAGCTCATGGTGGCCAGCGACCTGTTCCTGCACGGCGCGGTCGCCCGCGCCTACCCCGCGGCCGGGGACGAGACGGACCGGATCGGCGACGACGGCTGGCTGTACGCGGCGCCCTCCCGGATCGCGGCGCTCAACGCCGACATCGAGGCCTGGCTCGGCCTGATCCACGCGCAGTGCCCCGTCCTGCTGGCCTACCGCGCCGAGGACCCCGACGGGGGCGGTACCCGCCTGTCGCCCTGGCACGACTGGAGCCTCACCCGGGTGCCGGTCCTCATGCCGGAGCTGGAGCGGCTCCTCGACCAGACCCGCCACGCCGCGACCATGGCCAGAGGGGTCATGGCGATGGCGCGGCGCGCCGGAATCCTGCCCCGGCTTGGCGTCACGTCCGCGGACGTGATCTCCTGGAGCCATGGACCTGCTTGACGACCCGGCGATCGAACGGAAACTGGCCGGGGTGCCCGACTGGAGCCGTGAAGGCGACGAGATCCGCCGGACGATCACCGCTCCGGACTTCCCCACCGCCATCCGCATCGTCGACGAGATCGCGGTGGAGGCCGAGCGGCTCAACCATCACCCGGACATCGACATTCGCTGGCGCCGTCTCCACCTGGTTCTTTCCACGCACGACGCGGGTGGTCTGACCGAGCTGGACTTCAGCCTCGCCGCGCGCATCGACGAGATCGCCGCCTCGCACACCTGAGGCACGCCCGCGCCTCCGAGTCGTTCCCGCGCGGTGGAGCCCTCCCGGCGCGGCCGGGAGGCTCTCGCGCTGCCGGGGCGCCCGTGCGCTCCCGGGACGCGGGGGCCGCGGGCGTGTCCGAGGCGCGGGACCCGGTGCCGCGCGCCTCGGACGCGGGGATGCCCGTGCGGCCCCCGCGAGATCATGAGGGCACGCCGCTCGCGAGCCGTTCCTGCTCGGCCAGCAGTTCGCGCAGTTGCTCCGCGCCGTCGGCGTAGAGGGTCATGGCCAGGTCGGCGTCCAGCTGGGCCCGTGACAGGGCTCTTGTCAGCCGGGTCGCGTACCAGCGGCCCGCGTCGCTCCGCCAGATGGACCACGCGTCGGCGTACTGCCCGCGCATCCGCTCCCAGTCAGCTTCTTCCACAGAGAACCGCACTGTGTCACCACCTTCGTGCTCGGTGTCGCACGGCCCATGATGAGTTCGCCGGAAGCGGGCCGGTAGTGAGAGATGCTCTCCGTGAGTCCTGGAGAAGCGCTCTCCGAAGGCGGAGAGGGGTCTTCCTGAGATGCTCCCGCACCTGCGGGTTCGGTGGCCCGCCGCACCGGAGGCACGCTCTCAGGGCACGTGCGCGGCGTCCGGTCCCGCGCCGCCGGCGTCAAGATGCGGTCGCGGGCCCCCGAGTCCGCGGCCGCACCGTGATCAGCCGGTGTAGGACGGCCTGACGACGGCGGGCTCCTTCGGGCCCGCCGTCTCCGTGAGCGTGGGCCGCTGGTCGGCCGGCACCGGGCTGGGCACGAGGGACGGCTCCTTGGGATCGGCCGCGGCCGTGCCCGAGAGGCTCGCGAGGCCCGCGGTCAGGGCCAGCACGGCGCCGATGCCGATGAGCGTGGCTTTGATCTTCATGGGGTTCTCCTGTTCACTCAAGTCGGGCCTCAGCCCTGTACGACGACCGGAGTACCGATCGCCAGGTTCTTCGCCATCCAGGTGATGTCGTCGTTGCTGACCCGGACGCAGCCGTGACTGGCCCGCGTGCCGATGGCGGAAGGCTTGTTCGTCCCGTGGATCGCCAGCTGGCCCGGGCCGCCGGCGAAGCTCTTCAGCACCGGCGAGAAGCCGCTCAGCCCGAATGCGTAGGCGCCGTAGGCCCCGTTCCGGTCGGCGGGCCTCACCAGCTCGGTGAAGAAGTAACGACCCGGGGGCGTCGGCGTGCCCGCTTCGCCCGTCGCGACCTTGCCCGTCCTGACGACCCTGTCGCCGTCGTAGACCGTGAACCTGAACGCCCCGCGGTCGATCTCCACCCGGTGGGCGGTCTTCGCGAGCGTCACGTCGGCGGCCCTGATCCAGCCCTTGCTGCCGTTCGGCCGGATCGGCAGCAGCACCCGGAGCCACTCGCCCTCGTCACGTTCCACCAGGAAGACGCGCGCCGCGCCGTAGTCGTTGGGGCTCGTGATCGTCCTCCGCGCCGCCCCTCCCTTGGTTCCGTAGACCGTGATCCGAGATCCCCTGACGGTGGCGATCTTCGAACCGGCGACAGGGGTGATCTTCGAACCGGCGCCGGTCACCGGCTCGGGCCGTACGGCGCCGCCCGCGCCGCCCGTGCTGCCCGTGCTGCCCGTGCTGCCCGTACTGCCCGTACTGCTCGCGCCGCCCGCGCAGCCGGTCAGCAGGAAGGCGAGTGTCGTCGCGGCGGCCGTACGAAGCAGGTTGGTTCTCACCCGCCGCAGCATGGCGGCAGAATGTGTGAAACCTGTTTGGTTGTCATGTTGATCTCATTTGCACCCCTGATATGGGCATAGCCTCAGCCCATGTGCGCGCACGTGCTGGTCGCCGAGGACGATCCCAAGCAGGCCGAACTGCTCAGGCGGTACCTGGAGCGGGAGGGCCACGAGGTCCTCGTCGTGCACGATGGGCGTTCCGCGATCGACGAGGCGCGGCGGGTGGATCCCGACCTCGTGGTGCTCGACGTGATGATGCCGGGGGCCGACGGGCTGGACGTCTGCCGGGTGCTGCGCGCCGAGTCCGATCTGCCGATCCTGATGCTGACCGCCAGGTCCACCGAGGACGACCTGTTGCTGGGGCTCGACCTCGGTGCCGACGACTATGTCGCCAAGCCGTACAGCCCGCGTGAGCTAATGGCCCGCGTGCGGACCCTGCTGCGCCGCACCCGGAGGTCTCCGGAGGCGGATCGGCAGGTGTTCCAGGTGGGCGATCTCCTCGTGGACCCGGTCAGGCACACCGTCACCGCGGCGAACACGCCGGTGGACTGCACGCTCGCGGAGTTCCGGATCATCGAGACGATGGCCGCCGAGCCGGAGCGGGTGTTCACCAGGCGGCAGTTGCTGGAGCGCATCCACGGCTTCGACAGGTTCATCACCGCACGCACGGTCGACGTGCACGTGATGAACCTGCGCAAGAAGATCGAGCCTGATCCGCGCCGCCCGGTCCGGCTGCTGACCGTGTACGGAGTCGGCTACAAACTGACCTGCGCATGAGGTCGTTGTTCGTCAGGTTGCTCACGAGTTCGGCCGTCGTGGCGGTCTGCTCGATCACGGCGACCGCGTGGCTGGCCGCCAGCAGTACCTCCGGCGCCATCCAGCGTGAGCAGGGCCAGACGCTGGCCAGCGACGCCCGGATCAACAACAGCCTGCTCGGCTACGCCTCCCGCCACCCGGACTGGTCGGGGGTCGCCGCCACCCTGCGCGACCTCGCCGCCCGGAACGGCCGGCGCATCGCGCTGGCCACCGAGAACGGCACCCTCATCGCGGACTCGGCGACCGCGGGGACCCCGCTGCCCGCCAAGGTGACGGCGGTCGTCGACCCGCTGGCGGTGGACGTGACCCTGGTGCCAGGGGCGGCCAAGGACCGTATCGATCCGCGCGCGACGGGTCCCTACCTGCTGTCCGCCCGTGATCGCGACCGGCTGAGGAAGGCCGCCGACACCTATGCCGTCTGCATGGGCCGCACCGGGCAGGCCGTACGGGTGACCGTCTCGAACACCGGCAGGCCCCTCGTCACGACGCTCAGCCAGGGGGTCGGTCAGAGGCCGAGCCCGATGCCGGTCGAGGTGCCCACCATGCTGGAGGTCTGCGACGCCATCCCTTTCAACACGCCGACACGCACCGAGAAAGCCGCGTTGAGACAGCTCAACCTCCTGGTCGGCAGATGTCTCAAGGGCAAGGGCAAGGGCGTGGGGAGGGGCTCGGTCGGCCTCGACTTCACCTGGGTCTCCAGGGAGAAACAGCCGGCGCCGCCGGTCGGCGAACCAGACCAGGCGATCTCCTCCTGCGTCGCCACCGCCCGCAGAGAACAACTCGACCCCTACGTCGCCCCCGCGGCGTACCTCTACATCGGCTTCCCCGCCGAGGCCACCGGCCAGCGCATCCCGCTGTCCTCGATCGCCGGTGTCGCCCTCCTCGTGCTCGTACTGACCGTGAGCGTGAGCGTCATGGCGGCCAGACGCCTGGTCAGGCCCGTCAACGCGCTCACCCACGCCGCGCGGCGGATGCGCGACGGGGACGGCTCCGCCCGCGTCACGGTCAGGACGACCGGCGAGATCAGCGAGCTCGCCACGGCGTTCAACGAGATGTCGGAACACCTCCAGCGCATGGAGGAGCAGCGCAAGGCCATGGTCAGCGACGTCTCCCACGAGTTGCGCACACCGCTGAGCAATCTCAGGGGCTGGCTGGAGGCCGCCCAGGACGGCGTCGCCGACCTGGATCCCGCGCTGATCGCTTCGCTGGTCGAGGAGATCCTGCTGCTGCAGCACATCGTCGACGACCTTCAGCAGCTCGCCCTCGCCGACGCGGGCAAGCTCCGCCTGCATGTCGAAACCGTCCACCTCGGCGACCTTCTCGACCAGGTGACGACCGCCCACCGTGGCCGGGCCGAGGCCGCGGGGCTCACGCTGACCACCGCGGTCACCGGTGACCCTCCGCTGACCGCTGATCCGGTACGGCTCCGCCAGGCCGTCGGCAACCTGGTGACCAACTCCCTGCGCTACACGCCACGCGGCGGGCACATCACGCTGGGCGCCCGCCAGGACGGCGACCAGGTCGTCGTCGAGGTGACCGACACGGGGATCGGGATTCCCGCCGAGCACCTCCCGCACGTCTTCGACCGCTTCTGGCGGGCGGAGAAGTCCCGCAACCGCCAGACCGGCGGCAGCGGGCTCGGACTCGCCATCGTGCGCAACCTGGCCGAGGCGCACGGTGGCACGGTCACGGTCGCCAGCGTGCCGGGTGTCCGTACGACGTTCACCCTGCGCCTTCCGGCGTAGCGGACCGTGGCGGGCCCGCGAGTTCCGTCCGGGCGGGTTCGGCCCGCCCGGGTGGTAGAGGCCGGCGGATCAGGCGTGGCCGGCGGGGATGGTGCCGAGACGGCCGGCCTGGTAGTCCTCGAAGGCCTTGGTGAGCTCCTCGTGGGTGTTCATGACGAACGGCCCGTAGTGCGCGACCGGCTCGCCGATGGGCTCGCCGCCGAGCACGATGATCTCCAGGCCCGACTTGGGCGAGGCGGTGATCGTGATGGTCTCGGCGTCGGTGCCCAGGCCGGACCGGTTGCCGAAGCCCTCGAAGACGGCGAGCTGGCCGCTCGTGATGGGGGCCTTCTCCGCGCCGACGCCGCCCTTGCCGGACAGCGCGTACACCAGGGCGTTGAAGTCCTTGCGCCAGGGCATGGTGAGCTGAGCCCCGGGGCTGATGCTGGCGTGGAGCAGGGTGATCGGGGTGTGGGTCGCACCGGGCCCGGCGTGCCCGGCCACGTCACCGGCGATCACGCGGACCAGGGCGCCTCCGTCGTGGCTGCTGAGCAGGGCGACCTTGGCGCGTCCGATGTCCTGGTACTTCGGGGTGAGCATCTTGTCCTTGGACGGCAGGTTCACCCACAGCTGGATGCCGTGGAAGAGGCCGCCCTGCTGGACGAGCCACTCCGGCGGGGCCTCGATGTGCAGCAGGCCGGATCCGGCGGTCATCCACTGGGTGTCCCCGTCGGCGATGACACCGCCACCGCCGTGGGAGTCCTGGTGGACGAACGTTCCGTCGATGATGTAGGTGACGGTCTCGAAACCGCGGTGCGGGTGCCAGGGCGTGCCCTTGGGCTCGCCCGGCGCGTAGTCCACCTCGCCCATCTGGTCCATCATGATGAACGGGTCGAGATACTCGAGCTTGATCGCGGCCAGGGCCTTGCGGACGGGGAAGCCCTCTCCCTCGAAGCCGCTGGGCGCGGTCTCGACGGCGAGCACCTTCCGGCCGATCCCCAGGTTCTCCGGGATGCGGGGCAGGGCCAGGATGTTGTCGACGGTTACGGCGGGCATGTCAGCGCTCCCTTCAGCGTGCTTCGCCACCCACAACTAAGTTGATACTTCAACTATTCCAGGGGTGGTCCGGGACGCCGGACCAGGCGTGCCGTTGGCCGACGTGGCACCGGCCGCCGGCGGCGACCCGGCCGAAGTGAAGAAGGCGGACGGCTGAGAACAGAACAACGGCCCCCCGGATGAGGGGAGCCGTTGTGGCGGGGAATGTCTCAGTCGTCGTCCTCGGTGTCGTGGTCGCCTGAGCCGTCGCCGTGGTCGCCGCCTCCGCCGCCGGACCCGGTGGCGCTGTCACCGTCGTCGTCCTTGTCGGCCTTGCCGGTGATCAGGGAACCGGTTTCGGCGTCGACGGTGAATTCGTGCTCGCCGCCGTTGTCGCTCCTCACCTCGATCTCCCAGGTCTGGCGGCCGTGTTCGGTCTCGAGCTCGGCGGAGGTCACCCAGCCCGCGGGGACCTGGTCCAGGGCCGTCTTCTCCGCCTGCGAGCTGGAGATCTTGGGGGCCGTGGCGGTGCCGTGATCATCGGAGGGGCTCGATGTCGTGGCGGCGGGAGTGGGCTCGGCGTCGGCGGCCGCCATGGCGGCTCCGCCACCTGCCACGAGTACGGCCGCCGTGGCGATACCAGCGATGATCATGGGCTTGCGCATATCCGAACCTCCGGTGCGGTCGACGTCCTTGCTGACGTCTCCAAGCCTGCTGTGACGGGTGATAGCGCGGGCCTGTGGCAGTCCTAAAGGCGGGTTAACGTGGGCCGGGCCCGAACTCCACGGTGATGTGGGCGCCGCCGGCGGGGCCGTTGGCCGGTGTCATGGAACCGCCGGATCGTTCGGCGGTACGGCGGACGATGTCGAGACCGAGACCGGTGGAGGACGCGCCGCTGACTCCGCGCACCGCGACGCCGGGGTGCTGAAATCCTGGCCCCTGGTCGGTGACGACGAGTACGGCTCCGCCGCCCGGACGAGCCGACAGCCGTACCCCGAAGCCCGTGCCCTCCGGGGTGTGGGCGAAGACGTTCTCCAGCAGGGCGTCGACGCAGGTGGTCAGGGCCTCCTCGCCGATGCCCACCGGCAGAGGCGGATCGGTCAGCTCACGGCTGACCAGGCGGTCCTGGTCACGGGCGAGCATCGACCAGTGCTCCAGGCGTTCGGCCACGACCCGGGCGGCGTCGCATTCCCCCGGCGCGTCGTGGCGGGCGCGCCGTGCCTCTTTGATCACCCGCGTGACCATGCGTTCCATCGACTCCACGGCGGCGCCCACGCGGGCGGCCTGCTCGCTTTCGGGGAGCCCGTCGGCTTCCAGCCGCAGCACGGTGAGCGGGGTGCGCAGCTGGTGGGACAGGTCGGCCACCGTCTCCCGTTCCTGCGCCAGCAGGACGCGGATGCGCTCGGCGAGATGGTTGAGCGCTCCGGCCACCTGCCGAAGTTCCTCGGGGCCCTCGCCCGGTGCTCTGGCGGTGAGGTCTCCGGCCGCGAGCCGGTGGGAGACCTGTGCGATGCCGGTGATGAGGCGTATCTGCGAGCGGGCGAGCCGGTCGGCGACGACCAGGCTGACGGCCAGCACGCCGGCTCCGACCAGCGCGAGGATCAGCCAGGCACGCCTGACTCCCCTGGTGAGGTCGGCGTCGGAGACGAAGGCGCGGATGACCGTGGTGCCCGCCGAACGGCCTGCGACGGCGACGAGGATCTCCCGGCCGCCCTGTGCCTGGGCGGTCAGGCTGCGTCCGGTGAAGGCGAGTCGCACGGCCTCGGAGCGGGGGGCGGGCTCGCCCAGGACCACGCCGCTGGGCAGGAAGACCGTCAGGGGGTGGCCGCGGGTGCTGTTGGCCTGTTGCACGGCCACTTCCAGGGCGGGGCCTGTGCCGGCCGAGGCCACGGGGACCAGCGACTGTGCGCGCACGAGCGCGTCGGCGGTGGCGCGGTCCGCGGCCAGCGTGAGCGCCAGCAGCGCCAGCGGCACCAGGAAGGCCACCAGTGCCAGGGACACCATGGAGGCGACCAGGATGAGCAGGCGGCGTCTCATGTCGCCGGATCCACCAGTTTCACACCCACCCCGCGGACGGCGCGGATGTAGCGCGGCCGCTGCGCGGACTCGCCCAGCTTGTTACGCAGCCAGGACAGGTGGACGTCGACGGTCTTGTCGGCGCCGCCGTAGGGCAGTTGCCATACCTGCGTCATCAGTTCGCGTTTGCTGACCACCTGGCCGGGCCGGGCCGCCAGGTAGCACAACAGATCGAACTCCTTCGGCCGCAGGTCCAAGGCGCGGCCCGCCAGCGTGACGTGGCGGCTGCGTGGGTCGACGCGCAGCTCGCCCACCACCAGGGGCTGGGAGGCGTCGTCCTCTCCCTGGAGGCGGCGAAGCACGGCGCGGATGCGGGCGTCGAGCTGGACCGCGCCGAACGGTTTGACCAGGTAGTCGTCGGCGCCGGCGTCCAGGACGCGGGCGATCTCCCGCTCGTCGTCGCGGGCGGTGGCGACGATGAGCGGCACCGGGCTGACCGCCCGCAGCATGCGAATGACCTCGTACCCGTCGATGTCGGGAAGGCCGAGGTCAAGGATGATCAGATCCGGGCGGTCGTCGACGGCCATGCGCAATCCCGACATGCCGGTGACGGCCGAGGTGACCGCGTGGCCGCGCTCGGTCAGGGCCCGCATCAGCGCGGAGCGTACGGCGGCGTCGTCTTCGACGAGGAGTAGCTGTGCCATCGCCTCCACCGTACGAGCATCGGGGAGCGTCCCGAACGGTTCCCCCGTGGCGTTGAGGTGGCGTTAGGCGGGCGTTAGGAGTGGGCATGGCAGGCTGGCACGGTGAAACGTCGCTCTCTTCTCGGGGTGCTCGGCTGGGTGGCGGTCGCCTCCGCCACGACGGTGACCACCACCTGGGCGATCACGCTGTTGGGGCAGGGGCTGAGTCAGCAGGTCGTCTCCCCGATGAGCCATGCCCAGATCACCCAGGCGCTCGCCCGGGCCACGACGGCCGGTGAACCGGGTGGCCCGGTCTCCCCCACGGAGGGGGCCGGGGGGGTCAGCAGGGCCTTCACCACCCCCGGGGGGTCCGTCGTCGGCAACTGCGCGGCCGGCCAGGCGTCTCTGCTCGCGTGGAGTCCGGAGCAGGGGTACGCCACCGACGATGTGAGCGAGGGGCCGGGTCCTTACGCCTCGCTGGAGTTCGAATCCGAGAGCGACAAGATCACCGTCAGGATCACCTGCGTTCGAGGTGCTCCCTCGATGACCTTCAAGGGCGACGGCGACAGGCACGGCGACTAGGCGCCCCCTGCCGCCTCACCGGCCTGAACCGGTCAGGCCCGCTCCCCGGCCGGCCTCGGTGAGGGACCCCGTCGACCACCGGATGACCCCCCGTCCTCGGCCGCTCCCGGCCACCGCCCTCGCCTCAGAGCACCGTTGACATCTCCCGGAGCAGGAAGGCCCCGAGGTCGACGAGGCGGGTCGGTGGCATGCGGGAGGTCGGCCCGGACAGGGCGATCGAGCCGATGCACCTGCCGCCGTGGTTCAGGGGTGCCGCGACGCAGGACGCGCCGACGAGGGTCTCGTCGAGATCGAGGGCGAAGCCGACGCCGCGGGTCTCCTCGACCCGTTGGCGCAGCTCCAGCGGTCCCTTGGGGGCGCGCTCGGTGCCGCCCGAGTAGTTCAGGGTGCCGAGGACCTCGTCGAGGGCGCTGTCGTCAAGTGTCGACAGGTAGGCCCTGCCCACCGCGGAGCAGTGGATGGGCCGTACGGTGCCGAGCCGTTCGCGAAGGGTGAGCACCTCCGACGAGGGCTGGTACTGGACGTAGACCATGTTGCCGCTGGCCGGGGCGGCGAAGAGCGACGCCTCGCCGGTCTCGCCGGTCAGCCGCTTGAGCAGAGGCCCGACCTTCTCTATCAGCTGCTCGTGGGCCGGGTGGTTGACGATCAGCCCGTAGAACCGCTCCGGGCGGATGGTGAACTCCTTGGTGGCGTCGTCGCGGGCGACGTAGCCGGCGTCCACGAGGTCGCCAAGGATCCGCAGCGCACTGCTGCGGTTCACATTGACCAACCGCCCTACCTCGGCCGCCGTCGCAGACTTCGTGGCCAGTTGCTCAAGAACCATGAGACCGCGCCTGATGTGCGACATGCTCCCGAGGTCGCCGTTGTCCTCTGATCGCTTGTCTGGCATAGAGAAATTCTCCCCTTACCAAGATCTGGACTGATCGTTTTCTCGGAATCTTCTCAATGCGCCGTGGGACGTGCCACGCACTGAGGTGTGTTGCGCTCGCGACAACATATCACGCTCACTGAGAGCGGGGAAGCGTCCAGATCCCTGTGTGTATCGGTCCCTGTGTCCATATTTATGCCACTTCATCGCGGGTGAACCCTTGACACGCCTTCCGGGGCTGCCTATGTTCGTCAGCCATACGCGTTGCATTGATTGCAACTTTATCGAGGAGTTGAGGATGTCCGAGATGGCGGAGGGCGTCCAGGTCGCCGACCAGGTCGCGACGGGCGGTGAGGTTGAGTTGGACGGCCTGACGAAGAGATACGGAACCGTCGAGGCGGTGCGCGGTGTCTCGCTGAACATCCGCCGCGGCGAGTTCCTGGCGATCCTGGGTCCCTCCGGCGCGGGAAAGACAACGCTGCTCAACATGCTCACCGGCTTCGAGATACCCACGAGCGGTGCGATCCGGATCAACGGCCGGGACGTCGCGCGGCTGGCGCCGCACAAGCGCGGGATCGGTGTCGTCTTCCAGCACTACGCGCTGTTCAAGCACATGACCGTCGCCCAGAACGTGGGATTCCCGCTGCGCATGCGACGGATGCCGCTGAAGGAACAGCGCAGCCACATCCAGCACGCCCTTGAACTGGTCAAGCTTGAGGGGTACGCGACCCGCTTCCCCGACCAGTTGTCCGGTGGCCAGCAGCAGCGGGTCGCACTCGCCCGCGCCATCGTGTTCCGGCCGGCGCTGCTCCTCATGGACGAGCCGCTCGGGGCGCTCGACAAGCGTCTGCGCGAGCACATGCGCGTCGAGATCAAACGCCTCCAGCGAAATCTCGGTGCGACCGTCATCTACGTGACCCACGACCAGGGCGAGGCGCTCACGATGGCCGACCGCGTCGCGGTGATGAACGACGGCACCGTCGAGCAACTCGGAACGCCCACCGACCTGTACGAGAGGCCGGCGAGCGCCTTCGTGGCCGACTTCGTCGGGGAGACCAACTTCTTTCACGGCCGGTCCGTGCTCGACACCGACGGCCGGGTCCGCGTCGTTCTCGACGGCGACCGGCTGGAACACCGCCGAGAGGTGGACAACGCGGCCTCGCTCAAGTCCGACGGCGCTGTCGAGGTCGGGGTGCGCCCGGAACAGGTCTCGCTGCTGCCCGTGGAGGACGCCGACGAGCTGGCCGTACCGGGCACGGTGAGCGAAGTGCTGTACGAGGGCGCGACGGCCCTGCACGTCGTCGAGACGGCGATCGGGAACCTCAACGCGCGCCTCTCGCTCAAGAACCTCCGAGAGCCCCGATGGGCCGTAGGCGACCAGGTCGCCGTTCATTGGGACGCCCGGGCGGCGCGGGGCTATCACGTCGCGGGGTGAGGTTCACCCCCTCGTCGTGACACCGCGGTCACGCCTTCGGCCCTGGATGCCGACCAGGGCTCCAACCCGCGTCAGAGATTTGCATGACAGAAAGGTTCGGCTGATGAAGTTTTCTCGGAAGACCGCGCTGGGGGCCGCGGTGGCGGTCAGCACACTGCTCGCGACCGCCGCCTGTGGAAGCGGCGGCGACTCGGAAGGTGCCCCTTCCGCCGGTAAGGTCGTCGTCCCCGACCCCGGCGGTGACCTGGGCAAGGCGATGAAGAAGGCGTTCTTCGACCCGTTCGAGAAGAAGACGGGAATCGACGTCGTGCTCAGCTCCGGTGAGTTCGACGCCGCCGTCGTGCTCGCGGGTGTCAAGGCCGGCGCCCCGGCCTACGACCTGATGAACCCCAACGGCGCGGTGCTCCAGCGCTTCCGCGAGAGCTCAGCGCTCGAACCGATCGACTACACGCTCTGGCAGGACGGGATCCGCGACAAGATCTCCCCGGTGAAGGCCGCCGCCGACGCGGTACCGGCCTACTACATCTCCGTCGTTCCGGCCTGGAGCACCGCCAAGCTCGGCGACCAGGCGCTGACCTCGTGGGCGGACTTCTGGAACGTCGGCAAGTTCCCCGGGAAGCGCACCCTCGCACCGGGCTCGTGGGGAGCAGGCGGCGCGACGTTCGAGATCGCGGCGATGGCCGACGGCGTGGCGGCGAAAGACCTCTACCCGATCGACTACGACCGGGTGTTCGCGAGCCTGGACAAGCTCAAGCCGAACCTGGTGAAGTTCTGGGAGACCGGCGCCGAGCCCATCCAGTTGCTCACCGGCGGTCAGGTGACGGCCAGCAGCGCGTGGAACGGCCGTGTCGCCGGAGCCCAGGAAAAGGGCGTGCCGGTGGCCGGCACGTGGAACCAGTCGATCCTCCAGTACGACAACTGGGCGATCCTCAAGGGCTCCAAGAACGCCGAGAACGCGCAGAAGCTCCTGGCCTTCATGATGGAGCCCCAGCCCCAGGCGGACTTCGCGAACGCGATCACCTACTCGCCGGCGAACTCGGCGGCCTTCGACCTGCTCTCCGCCGACCGCGCGGCCCTGCTGCCGACGTCGCCGAAGAACGTCGAGACCGCCGTGACCCAGGACTACGACTGGTGGACCGCCACCGCGCCGGGGACAGACAAGAGCAATGAGGAAGTCGCCATCGAACGCTGGCAGGCGTGGGTCTCGAAGTAGCCCACGGTCTGTCTGCGATCAAGACGACCTCGATCTAGGAGATCCATGTCGGTCGACAGCTCCCTGGAGCGGTTCGCCGGTGGTCTGGCCGCCCGTCCGCGGCGCCGGCCAGACCGCCGGTGGCTCACTCTCGTGCCGCTCCTCGCAGTCCTGATCCTGCTGTTCGTCGTCCCGCTGTGCTCGCTGCTGGTCGACAGCTTCCGCGGCGCGCAGGGATTCACACTGGAGAACTACCGCGAGCAGGTGACCTCGCCGGTCTTCTGGCGCGCGATGCGCCGCACCCTGGTCATCGCCGCGCTCTCGACGGTGATCTGTGTCGCGCTCGGGTACTGCATGGCCTACGCGCTCACCCGTATGCCCAAGCGTCTGCGGGGCGTGCTGATGGTCGTGGTGCTCGTGCCGTACTTCACGAGCATCCTGATCCGCTCCTACGCGTGGATCGCGATCCTGGCGCCGAACGGGCTCGTCGCCCAGACGCTCGCGCTGTTCGGTGTGGACACTCCCCCCGAGATGGTGTTCAACCAGACCGGCATGCTGATCGGGACCGTGCAGATCCTGCTGCCGCTGGCGCTGCTGCCGATCTACAGTGTGATGAGCGGCATCGACCGCGCCGCGGTACGCGCCGCGCAGAGCCTGGGAGCCTCGCCCGCCGTCGCGCACTGGCATGTGTACCGCCCCGCCACGTCGTCGGCGGTCATGGCGGCCGCCGCCCTGGTCTTCATCAGCACCCTCGGCTTCTACGTGACGCCCGCGCTGCTCGGCGGACCCGGTGACGCGCTCATCGCGCAGTCCATCCTCGTGCAGTTCTCCAACCTCGTCGATCCCGCCGGGGCCGCGGCGCAGGCCGTACTGCTCCTGCTGGTCGTCCTGGCGCTGTTCGCCGTCCTCTTCCGTTACCTCGCGCCCTCGCTCTCCGTCGAGAGCACGGAGAAGACGCCGGCGACCACCGCGCGGCCCGGCCGGCGTCTTCTTCGCCGCACCGAGGGTTCCTCCGAACGGCAGGACGAACTGCGCGCCCTGCGCGCGCGGATCCTCGACACCGTTCTCGACGTCGTCGGGCGGCTACGCCTGCCCATCCTGCTGGGCGGCTGGATCCTGGGCGCGGCGCTGCTGGTCACGCCGCTGGTCGTGGTGGCCATCTGGTCCTTCAGCGACGCGACGTACCTGACGTTCCCGCCGGAGGAGTACTCCACCCGGTGGTTCGCCGACTACTTCGCCGACGACGCGTGGATCGGCTCCACGTTCCTCAGCCTGGGCATCGCCTCCGCCGCCGCCGCGGTCAGCGTCGTCATCGGCGGCTTCGGGGCCTTCGGTCTCGTCCGGGGCCCGGAGCGCCCGCGGCTGCCGATCGCGATCCTGGTCGCGATGCCGCTGATCGTCCCTCCGATGATCTACAGCCTCGGGTTCTTCGTGTTCGTGGCGCCGCACAACGTCGTCGGCACGCCCGCGGGCCTGCTCCTGCCCTACGTGGTCCTGGGACTGCCCTTCGCGGTGTCCATCACGGCGGCGGCGCTGCGCAACCTCGACCAGCGACTGGAGAACGCCGCGCGCAGCCTGGGCGCGGGGCCGGTGTCGGTGCTCCGGCACGTCCTGCTGCCCGCGCTGCGGCCGGCGCTGATCAGCGGCTTCGTGTTCGCCTTCCTGGCCGCGTTCGACGACGTCGTCGTCGCCACCTTCATGTCCGGGCCGACGGCGGTGACGCTGCCGCTGCGGATGTTCCAGGACATCAAACTCGAAGTGAGCCCGAGGACAGCCGTGGTCGCCGTCGTCCTGCTCGGAGCAGGAGCGGTCGCGGTACTCCTCCGGTTCGTAACGGCATGGCTCGTGCGCGCCGTACGGGTGGCGCTGAGCCGAATGGGAGCCTCATGAACACCACAGCGAAGAACGACCCGGCCGCGGTCATCGCGGAGATGACCGCACCCTATGTCGAACACCAGGAGTTCCCCGGCATCGTCTACCCGACCTCGGTCACGGCCACGCTGGAGGCCTTCCGGCGATCGTTCCCGGCCGCGAGCCGGCTCGTGCCGGAGGAGGACGACGGGGCGGCGGCGCTGAGCGTGCACAGCCGCGACTACGTCGACTTCGTCAAGGAGGGCAGCCGGCGACCGGAGGGCGCCACGAAGTTCCCCCTGAACGTCATCGCGCTCCCCGAGCTGAGGGTCTCCGAGCCGCGTACCTTCGAGGGGCGGCACACGCGGTACTTCTTCGACGAGGTCACGCGGGCCACGCCCGCGGTGTGCGAGGGAGCGCTGCGCAGCGCGGCGGCGTCCGGGCAGGGGGCCCGCTGGCTCGCCGACACGGTCGCCGCGCAGGCGGCGGAGCCCGCCGGCCGGTCGTCGCAGGCGATGGTGCTCGTGCCGTCCCGTCCTCCGGGTCACCACGCCCTGCCCACCGTGGGCGGTGGCCTCTGCCTGTTCGCGAACGCCGCCATCGCGGCCCGCGAGCTCTCCCGCAGCGGCCGGGTCGCCGTGCTCGACATCGACCAGGACCACGGCAACGGCACCCAGGCCGTGTTCTACGACGACCCGTCGGTCCTGACGGTCTCGATCCACGCCGAGGGCTGGCCGCACGTCGCCGGGTTCGCCGAGGAGACCGGAGGCCCCAACGCGCCCCACAGCAATCTCAACCTCCCGCTGCCCACCGGCTCGGGGTTCGCCGCCTACGCGCCCGCGTTGGAGACCGCGCTGGAGGCGATCGCCCGCTTCGAGCCCACGTACCTCGTCCTCGCCCTGGGCTACGACGCCCAGAAGGAACAGGGGTTCGGCGCGCTCCGCCTGGAGACGGAGGAATTCGGCGTCCTCGGCCGCCGTATCGCCGACCTGCGCCTGCCGACGCTCGTGACGACCGAGGGGTGCTACGGGTACTACGAGTCGACAGCCGTGGCGGCGAGCCTCTTCTTCGAGGGGTGGGCGGAGCGATGGCGGTGAGCGCCACCATGCGCGCGGCGCTCCTGACCGGGATCGGCCGGCCGCTGGAGATCCGCGAGGTCCCCGTCCCCCGGATCGGGCCCGACGAGGTCCTGGTCCGGACGCTGTCCAGCGGCGTGTGCCGAACGGACCTGCACATCCAGGACGGCCTGGCCTACGTGCCCGGACTGCCGCACATCATGGGCCACGAACCCGCGGGCGTCGTGGTCGAACGCGGCTCGGCGGTGTCGGAGGTCGAGGTCGGCGAAGTGGTCGTGCCGCATCTGTTCGTCGCGGACGGGGAGTGCCGCTTCACCCGGGCCGGCGCCGACGCGCAGGCACTGCACCTGCGAGGAATCCTCGGCGTGACGCTGCCCGGAGGGTTCGCGGAGTACTTCGGCGCACCCGCCCGGAACCTCCTGAGGGTTCCCGAGGGACTCGATCCCAGGATCGCCGGGCTCTCCAGCTGCGCGGTCGTCACGGCCCTGCACGCCTACCGCCGCGGCACGGTGACACCGGTGAGGACCGCGGTCGTGATCGGCGCGGGCGGTATCGGGCAGATCCTGCTCCAGCTCCTGGCCGACGGCGGCGTGTCGGCCGCGGCCGTCGACGTGCGGGAGGACAACCTGGCACTCGCGATCCGCAACGGCGCCGACCACACCGTGTCGGCGTCCGCGGCGGACCGCGTGCCGGCCCTCCGCGCCTGGGCCGAGTCCCGGGCCGGCGACACCGGCGCCGCCGACGGCGTGGACCTGGTGATCGACCTGGTGGGGTCGTCGGCCTCGATGGCCGACGCCGCGCAGTACGTGCGCCGCCGGGGCCGGATCGTCGTCGTCGGCGAGGAACCCGACTTCCCCGGCATCAGCTCGACGATCCTCGCCCAGCGCGAGCTGGAGATCATCGGTTCGCGCAACGGTGACCGGAGCGATCAGCACGACGCGCTGCGGCTGCTCGCCGAGGGGGTCATCACTCCGTCGCTGGACGAGGAGTACCCCCTGGAGCGTGCCAACGAGGCACTCGCCCGCCTGCGAAGCGGCCGAGCGAACGGCCGGGTCCTCATCACGCACGAGGCGTTGCGCCGGCACCGGGGCGACTGACATGACGACGCCCGTCGCGGGGCCTGCGGGGCCTGCGGGGCCTGCGGGCGACCGGC
Organism: Streptosporangium sp. NPDC051022; assembly: GCF_040683035.1. Lineage (NCBI taxonomy): Bacteria > Bacillati > Actinomycetota > Actinomycetes > Streptosporangiales > Streptosporangiaceae > Streptosporangium > Streptosporangium sp. NPDC051022. Next base: position 26,171 of record NZ_JBFBCF010000008.1, read on the forward strand.
GGCGACCGGCGGCGCAGTGTGAAACACGTGAGACAGACAGGCCTGTCGTGGACAGGAACAACGATCAGCGAGGAGCGAGATGAAGATCGCGACTGACACGTGGATGCTACGTCCACAGCCGATAGACACGGTGTTCTCGACCGTACGGGAGGCGGGCTTCGAGTATCTGGAGCTCTCGCCGCGGCCCGACGTGATGCCGAGCTACGGAGGCAGGCGGGCGTCGAAGGCCAAGATCGCCGAGATCGCGGAGGCGTCGAAGACCCACGGCGTCGAGGTCGCGTCCATCTTCATCGAGCAGGCCTGGGGAAGCTCGGAGGAGGACATCCGGCGGGCGGCGGTCGGCTACTGGAAGCAGACCGTCCAGCTGGCCGTCGACCTGGGCTGCGACCGGATCAACTCCGAGTTCACCGGGCGCCCGACCGCCCCGCAGGCCGGCGAGGCCGCGATGCGCCGCTCCCTGGAGGAGGTGCTGCCGCTGGCGGAGTCCGAGGGCATCACGCTCGCGCTCGAACCGCATCCGGGTGACTGGGTGGAGTCCGGCATCGAGGCCGTCGACTTCATCCGGGGCCTGCAGAGCGACTACGTCACCTACCTGCACTGTGTGCCGCACACCTACTACCTCACGGGCGTGGAGGACGAACGCGGTCACCTCAAGGGCGTCAACCGCGACATCATCACCTACGCGGGCGACACCATGGACCACGTCCATCTGGCGGACACCCTGCTGCCCGGACGTACCTTCCTCAATCCCGGGAGTCCCGGGGTGCGCAACCACCAGCACCTCGACATCGGCCACGGCGACATCGACTGGGACGAGGTGTTCTCCGCCCTCCGGGAGGTCGGGTTCGACGGCGTCGTGTCGGTGGCGGTCTTCCGGCACGAGTCACGGGTGATGGAATCGCTCACCCACAACCGGCGCATCATTCGCGAACGCCTTGAAGGGGGTGTCGACCAGTGACCGAATCGGTACGCTTCGGCGTCGTCGGCCTTGGAGAGATCTACCAGCTCGCCCACCACCTCGCCTACCAGCGGGCGGACGGCCTGGAGGCCGTGGTCGTCTGCGACCTCGACCAGGACGTCGCCGGGCGGACGGCGCAGTCACTCGGCGCGGAGGCGAGCACCGACTACCGCCGGCTCCTCGAGGACGACCGGATCCAGGCCGTCGACCTCGTGCTTCCCCACAACGTGCACTACAAGGTCGCGCGTGAGTTCCTGGAAGCGGGCAAGCACGTTCTGATCGAGAAGCCCATGACCGTCGACGCCGCGCACGCGCGCGAACTCGTCGACCTCGCGGCCGCCAAGGGCCTCAGGTTCACCGTCAACGAGAACACGCGGTTCATCCCCGCCTACCAGGCGGCTCTCGACGCCGTCAACGCCGGCGAGATCGGGGACGTGACACTCGTCCGCACCCTGATCAGCGGCAACGAGTTCGAGCGGCTCGGCAACCCGAAACTGTGGAAGGGACGCCAGGACGGCTCGGGCGGCGGCACCATCATCGACGCCGGCGCGCACTCCTTCTACCTGCTGAAGTGGATGTTCGGCGAAGTCGCCTCGCTACGGGCTCTCTCCGAGCGTCTCGTCGACGCCAGCCAGGTCGAGGACTGGTCGATCGTGTGCGGCCGGATGGAATCGGGCGCGCTCTTCTCAGTGGAGTCCACCTTCACCTCCGGGGGGCCGTGGAACGAGCGCCTCGAGGTGCACGGAACCGAGGGGCTCATCGTCGTCGACCAGCACCAGGACCCTCCGGCCATGCTTTTCCGGGGCAAGCGTGACCACGCCGGATCGCCGCTGCCCGGCACGGCGTACGAGCCGCGTACCTGGAAGTACAACTCGATCGCGGCCGGGATCGAGAGCTTCGCCCGTTCGATCGCGAACGACGAGCCGACCGACGTCGCGCCCGAGGACGGCGCGTACGCGGTACGGATCATCGAGCTCGCCTACGAGTCGGTGGCCACGGGCCAGGCCGTCAAGGTCTGACCGGCCCGGCTCCGGCACTCCGGCTCCGGTACTCCGGCTCCGGTACTCCGGCCTGACCGGCCGGACCCCGCCGGTCCGGTCTCACGGTACGGCCGTACCGGTCGGACCTCAGCGGTCGGACGTCACCCGTCTGACCTCAGCGGTCGGACCTCGGCCGTCAGACCTCAGCGGTCAGACCTCAGAGGTCCAGCCCCGGGCGTCGGAGTTCCTCCCGCCCAGGGCGTGGCGCGCGCCGCCCGCGTCGACGCGCCACGACGCAGCACCCATCACCCACGAGCAACACCACCAAAACGCACAGGAAGCGACAAGGAGACCCCATGGATCCCCTCATCATCACCGTCACGGTCGACAGCACGATGTCCTATCCCGGCTACAAGGGCATGCCGGCCATCGAGGACACCGACAAGGTCGGCCAGGAGTACATCGACTCGGTGAACGCGGGCGCGACGCTCTGCCACCACCACGGTGTCCACTACCTGGAGGACGCCATCCAGGCCGACGGCAAGAAGCTGTCCAAGATCGACTTCGAGGGCTGGAAGAACCTCACCGAAAAGATCCGGACGGTGGGCACCGACCCGATCATGCAGTTCGGCATCGCCAGCGCCCGGCTCCCCGAGAAGGTCGAGCTCATGTCGCTCAAGCCCGACATGATGTCCTACGCCTTCAACGTGCACGACGAGTACTTCCAGCCCGACCCGGCCTACCCCGCCAACGAGATGTACTCCCTGCACCCGCGGGACGAGCTCGTCGAGTTCGTCACGGCGGCGGAGGCGAACGGTGTGAAGCCGGAGATCGAGTGCTTCTACACCGGAGCGTTCTGGAACCTCGAGTTCGTCCGGCGGCAGGGCCTGCTGAAGGAGAAGGCGTGGGCGACCCTGTTCTTCGGCTGGCAGGGCGGCGCGTGGACGCCTCCGACCCCGGACGCGCTCATGTACATGGTCAACCACCTCCCGCCGAACACGAACTGGAACATCAGCGTGATGGACCCGATCGCGCAGTGGAAGCTGCTGCCGCTGGCCATCGCGCTGGGCGGCCACGTCCGCGTCGGCTGGGAGGACAACCCCTACCTGCCCGGCGGTGAGCCCTCGCGCAGCAACGCCGAGCTGGTGGAGGTCGTGGTCAAGATGGCCGAGCAGATCGGCCGTCCGATCGCGAACGTCGAAGAGGCTCGGCGCATCGCCGGGGTGAGCCGGTGACGACGGCCCCGACCCCGGGCGCCTCGGCCCCGTCCACGGTGCGAGGTCTGGCGCGCGCCCGCCTCAACGGCCAGGTCGTGCTCGTCCGGATCTCGCAGGGCCACGCGACGGTGCTCGCGACCGAGTCCGACCATCCCGCCGCCGACGTCCTGCGGGAGGCGCTGCACACCGGTGCGTGGCGCGCGGACCGCGATGACGCCGGTGACGCGAGGGTTCCGGTCGAGGATCTCGAACTGCTCGCTCCGGTCGCGAACCCCTCGAAGATCCTGTGCGTCGGCCTCAACTACCTCGACCACGCGGACGAGTCAGGAGTGCAGGCCCCGGCCAGGCCGCTCCTGTTCGCGAAGTTCCCCAACGCGCTGCGCGCCGACGGGGATGTCGTCGAGGTACCGGGCGACCTGTCCGGCGAGCTCGACTACGAGGGTGAGCTGGCCCTCGTGATCGGGCGCCGGGCGAGCAACGTCACCCCGGACGAGGCTCTCGACCATGTCCTCGGTTATGTCGCGGCGAACGACCTGTCGGCGCGGGACGCCCAGTTCTCCGACGGTCAATGGCTCCGCGGCAAGTCCGCCGACGGTTTCTGCCCGGTCGGGCCGATCGTGGTGCTCGCCGAGGACGTCGAGGATCCCCAGGCGCTGAGCATCACCACCCGGCTCAACGACCGGGTCGTCCAGGACGGCTCGACGGCTGAGATGATCTTCTCCGTGGCGGAGATCGTCTCCTACGCCTCGCGCTACCTGACGCTCGAACCGGGAGACCTCATCCTGACGGGTACTCCGCCGGGTGTGGGCTTCGTGCGCAAGCCCCCGCTCCTGATCCGGGACGGCGACGTGGTGACGGTGACCGTGGGGGGCATCGGCAGCGTCGCCAACCGGGTGCTCGTCACATGAGACGACCGGCGGCCGGCCCACGGTGATCGTGGCACCGGACGGGTTCCGGCGCCGGTGCGTTTGACCGACCGGCTGTTCGTCAAGACCTGACGACGAGGCAACGGGACTCCCGCCGATCGTCCTGCGACCGGGCAGGAAGATCAACGGGAGTCCCGTTCGCCCGTGCGGGCCGGTCATCGTGGAAAACATCCTCTGGGCGACGATCGGCGGGAGACATCGGGAGACATCAGGTGAGCCATGACATGACAGGGATCACGGCGGGGGTCACGGTGGGGGGCACGGCGGGGATCACAGCGGGGCGGGTCGTCGTCGCGCCGGACAAGTTCCGCGGGTCGCTGACCTCTCCGGAGGTGGCCGCTCACGTGGCCGCCGGGCTGAGTTCCGCCGCTTCGGGACAGGTGCGCGTCGTCCGGCTCCCGATCGCCGACGGCGGCGACGGCACCGTCGACGCGGTGGTCGCGAGCGGGTTCACCCGGGTCGGGACGGAGGTGACCGGGCCGGTCGGTGAGCGGGTTCCGGCGGCCTACGCCGTACGCGACGAGCCGGACGGCCGGGTCGCGGTGATCGAGCTGGCCGAGGCGTCGGGCCTGCGGCGGCTGCCGGAGGGAGCCGCACCGGCGCCGCTGACCGCCACAAGCCGCGGTACCGGCGAGCTCGTCGCCCACGCCGTACGGCACGGCGCGACGCGGATCGTGCTCGGCCTCGGCGGCAGCGCCTGCACCGACGGCGGCGCCGGCATGGTCCAGGCGCTCGGTGTGCGGCTGCTGGACGCGGCCGGGAACGACCTGCCGCCGGGCGGGGCCGCGCTGCGCGACCTGCACGCGATCGACGTCTCCGGCCGGCTGCGCGGCTTCGAGGTCGTCGTGGCGAGCGACGTGGACAACCCGCTGCTCGGGCCGTACGGCGCCGCGGCCGTGTACGGCCCGCAGAAGGGCGCGACCCCCGAGGACGTGGCCGTGCTGGAGGCCGGCCTGGCCAGGCTGGCGGCCGTCGCCGCGCGCACCCGCGGTCTGGCGGGTACCGCCGAGCACGGCGGCGTCGTACGCGCGACGGACGTGGCAGGGCGGCCGGGCGCGGGAGCCGCCGGAGGGACGGGGTTCGGCGCGCTGGCCTTCCTGGCGGCGGAGATCCGGCCGGGCATCGGCTATCTGCTGGACCTGGTGGACTTCGACCGGCACGTGGCGGGCGCCCGGCTGGTGATCACCGGCGAGGGCTCGATCGATGAGCAGACGTTGCGCGGCAAGGCCCCCGTGGGCGTCGCGGCGGCCGCGGCCAGGCACGGTGTGCCGGTCGTGGCGGTCTGCGGCCGGCGTTCGGTGGGTGACGAGGAGCTGCGGGCGGCCGGCATCGAGGCCGCGTACGCGCTGACCGACGTCGAGCCCGACGTGCGGCGGTGCATGACCGAGGCCGGGCCGCTGCTCGAACGGCTCGCCGGACGGATCGCCGCCGCGTTCATCAGAACTCCTTGAGTGTGGAGACCCCCGCCTTCAGGCGTGGGAGGAGACATCGCGACCTGAAACGACCCGCCGAGGGCTGTGGGCGGCGGGCTCCCCGCGGTCACGGCGGGCATGCGGGACCCTCTGCCGCGGGTTCCGCCGCCGCGGACCACGTTGATTCCCCTGCCGTCCCGCGACGGCGGGACCGCGGTCGGGGAGCGCCGCGGTCCCGGAGCCCGGACCGGCTACCTCGCCCTGACGAGGGAGAACGCCCCCTTGGTCAGGGAGATCAGCTGGGGGACCACCGTGCTCTCGTCGAGAGCCTTCTTGGGGTCGTTGGTCAGCGAGGTGACGACGTAGGTCCTTCCCGAGGCGGAGCGTCCGAGGTAGCCCAGGCTCAGCACCCCGAGCTCGGAGCCGCCCTTGAACCAGACGGTCGGCCACTTCTTGCGGTCGAGGTCCAGCCCGTCGGCGCCGGACAGCGCGTCGTCCAGCTGCCTGGAGTACAGACCGCCCAGGCCCACGTAGGCACGGCAGACGTCACGCGGGGAGCCGAACCACTCGATCGTGCCGATCTCGCGGGGCTCGGTCCCCTGCCTGATGTCCGTCAGCGCCTGTTTGGCGACGACGTTCTTCAGGTACGCCCGCTTCTTCGCCGTGCCGAGCGCCAGGTAGGTCCTGGCCTGCTGGGGGTGGTTCACGCCCTTGAGCAGGAAGAACTCACGCGTGGTCAGGAAGGGGATGTTCTGCTTGGCGTGGTCCGACCACTGGCGGACCTTGGCCTCGACGGCCGCGCGGCCGACGGTGTGGATGAGCAGGTCGGTCGCGGTGTTGTCGCTGATCGAGATCATCAGCTTCGCCGCCTCGCGGACCGTCGTGGTGCTGTTGTCCGGCCGCTCCCACAGGCCGCCCTCGCTCGGGCTCTTCCACTCCGGCCTGATCGTGAGCTTGGTGTTCCAGCGCAGCTCGCCGTCGCGGATCTTCTCCGCCACCGCGCCCAGCACGTAGAGCTTGAAGATCGAGCCCAGCGGCTGCGGCCGGTTCTCGTTCACGCCGTGCACGACCCGGCACCGTCCCCCGTCGATCTCGGCGGCCAGGAAACCGACGTTGGGCGCGACCTGGCGCAGCCGGGTGTCCAGCTCGCCCCAGCTCTTGGGGAACGGCGGGACGGGCCCCGGCGCCGGGGGCAGCTGCAGTCCGTTGATCTTTCCGGCGTCGTCCACGGAGATCGCCAGGAGGAACCTCTGCTCGCCGAGCGTCGCCGTGCCCTGTAGCGCCGTGGGCTTGACGGTGGTCAGACTCTCCAGCGTCAGCCCCTTGAGGGTCCCGGCGAACTTGTTGATCTCGTCGGCCGGAACCGCCGTCAGGAAGCTCTCGGTGAAGTGCTCCCGCAGCTCGTCCTCCGCGATGGGCGTCCGGGACAGGGCGTCGAAGAACCAGGTCAGCTGCCTGCCCGCCGGGCTGTCCGGGATCTCCGGGGCGGAGACGACGGTCCGGGCGGTCGCGGTCGCGGTCGTGGTCACGGCCGTGGTCGAGGCCGCGGTCACGGTCGCGGCCGTGGCCGCGCTCTGCCCGCCGCCCGCGAGGACGGCCGCGGGTACGACCGCCGTGACGAGGGCCAGGGCCGGCAAACGCGTCGATCTGAACGGCAATCTCACGAGGAGCTCCTTGTCGGAACCTGTTGGAACGGAAAGTCGCGGCCACCCCCCGGCGGCCTCGATCCGAACCTAGGTAGGCCCCCCTCCCGCGGACCACCAGGCCGTCCTCCGTTCTGCGGGGTGCGGCAAACTGCACCGGGTGTGCGGACAACCTCATGGACGGCGCCCGTCGTGGTGGGCCACGCTGCGAGCCATGACTCGCGCGACCCCGGCCCCCGCCCTCGCCGCGTCGCTGGCCGCGGTGTCCGCGGCCGGGATCGTCTCGGGCGGGCTGCTGGAGACCGGCCTGCCCGCGCCGCCCGGCCAGTGGCTGTTCATCGTGATGTGCCTGATCCTGCCCACGGTCGGCTGGCTCGTCGCGGCCAGGCGGCCCGACAACGTGTACGGCTGGCTGATCCTGGCCGCCGCCGACTGCCTGGGACTGGGCGCGTTCGGCGCCGGCGCGCTGCTCAACGATCCGGCGGCCCGCGGCCCGCTGGACGGTGTGGCCACCCTGCTCGCCTCGCTGTTCACCGTCTTCTACGGCCTGACCTGGGTCTTCCTCCCGCTGTTGTTTCCCGACGGGCGGCTGCCCTCGCGTCGCTGGCGCATCGGCGCCTGGATCGCGGTCGTCTCGATCACCGTCCACTGGGCGGGCGTCCTGCTGAGCCCCGACGAGGTCTACGAGACCATCTTCTCCAGGGACAACCCGCTCGGGCTCGACGGGCCGGCCGGGCTGGTCGCCCTGCTCATGGGTACGGCGGGGCAGCTGGTGACCTACCTGGTGGCGCTGGCGGTGCTGGTCTCCCTCGTGCTGCGCTGGCGGCGGAGCGCCGCCGTCGAACGCCGGATGCTCCGCTGGATGATTTTCGGGTCCGCGAGCACCCTGGCCGGGTTCACGCTGGTGGGGCTCCTCCAGTTCGACGTCTACGGCGTGGGCCTCGGGGTGGGGCTTCTGACCTCGATGGTCACGCTGCCCGCGGTGATCGTCGCGACCGTGTTCCGGCACAACCTGCTCGACATCAGGGTGGGCGTCAGGGGGTCCAGGCTCTTCCTGGTCTTCGACCTGCGGCCGACGGTCGGCGAACTCCTGACCGAGCTCGGCCCGGTGCTGGAGGAGGCGGAGCCGGTGGAGCAGCTGAGCAGGCTGGCGGAGGCCGTACGGGCGGGGCTGGAGACCCGCTGGGCCGCCGTCACGCTCGCCGACGGCACACGGCTGGTCGCGGGGCACGAGGAGGGCGAGGCCGCGCTCACCGTGCCCGCCGGGCTGGGGCGCATCTCGTGCGGCCCCAAGACCGTCGGGCGCCTCACCGCCGAGGACGGGCGGCTGCTCGGGGCGCTGGCGGTGCCGATCGGGCTGGCGATCCAGAGCGCGGGACTGGCGGCCAGGCTGGTCAACGCGCAGGAGGCGGAGCGGCGGCGGATCGAGCGCAACATCCACGACGGGGCGCAGCAGCAACTCGTCGCGCTCATCGCCGGGCTGGAGCTGGCCCGGGCGACCGGCGGCGGCCCCGACTCCCTGGCCGTCCTGCGCGAGCAGGCCCGCCAGACCCTCACCGACCTGCGGGAGTTCGCGGCGGGCATCCATCCGTCCGTGCTCAGCCAGGGAGGCCTGGTCGAGGCGGTCGAGGAGCGCTGCTCACGGCTGCCGGTGACCACCACGGTGACCGCCGACCCCGGGTTGCGCGCGCGGCGCTTCCCCGACGAGGTCGAGGGCGCGCTGTACTTCACGGTGAGCGAGGCGGTCGCCAACGCGCTCAAGCACGCCGAGGCATCCCGGATCGAGGTACGGCTGACGCAGGCCGACGGACGGATCCAGGCCGTGGTCTCCGACGACGGGAAGGGGTTCGACCCGGAGACGACGGACCGCCGGGGGCTGGGAACGCTCGCGGACCGGATGAGCGCGCTCGGCGGGGGACTGCGGCTGACCGGCGGCCCCGGAGCGGGCACGCGGGTGCGGGCCTGGGTGCCCTCGCAGGCCTGAGGCGCTGAGCCGGAAGGCGGAAGGCGGAAGGCGGAAGGCGGGAGCCGGGAGCCGGAAGGCGGGAGCCGGGAGGAGCTCTTCGCGACACCGGTGACGCGGGGGCGCTCCCGCCTCAGCCGAACACCTCGGGCGGGGGGACGGGGATGACCACGGCGTCGCCGTCGCGCAGCGGGGGCGCCCCGGCGACGAATCTGGTCAGCTCCTCCCCGTACAGGCACCGGGCCTGGACGAGGCCGCCCGCGGCCCGGCGGGTCAGGCCCGCGAAGGGAAGCTCGACGCGGGAGGCGGCGACGATGAGGTTGCCGAAGCGGCGCCCCCGCATGACGCCGGGATCGGCCAGCAGCACGGTGTGGCGGAAGGTGCCGCGGACGGTGGAGAGCAGCCGGCGGGCGAAGGCCAGCCCCTTGCCGTCGGCGACGTTGGCCACCAGCGTCCCGGCCGGGCGCAGGACCCGCGCCACGTCGCCCATGTACTCCGAGGTGGCCAGGTCGATCGGCATCGTGGCCCCGCTGAAGGCGTCCAGCACGACCAGGTCGGCGGAGGAGTCCGGCAGGGCGGCGGTGGCCGTACGGCCGTCCAGGACCCTGACCTTGAGCCGGGGTACGGACTTCAGCCTGAGCTGGTCCCTGACCAGCTGAACGAGCCCGCCGTCCGGTTCGGCGACGATCTGCCGCGATCCGGGCCGGGTCGCCGCCACGTAGCGGGGCAGGGTGCAGGCGCAGCCGCCCACGTGCACGGCGTCCAGCGGGCCCTCGTCGAGCAGGTCGATCACCAGCGCCATCAGCTGCACGTACTCGAAGTCGAGATACGTGGGATCCTCCAGGTCCACGTAGGACTGGGGCACGCCGTCCTTGGAGATCACCCATCCGGAGGGGCGGTCGAGGTCCCCCAGGAGGTCGACCTCGCCGAAGCTCACCGGATAGCGGCCCGGCATCGGCCCCGGTGGTTCCCGCCTTATCACTTTTGCCCCGCTTTCCAGTGCCTCTGCTGTACAACCGAGGGGGACACCCCTGGGAGAAACCGTATGCGTACTCGAGCTGTCCTCACGCTTACCGCCGTCGTGCTCCTCATCGTGGGGGCGGGGATCTTCGCGGTGCTGAGGCCCGGTGAGCAGAGGGCGCGCGCCGCGGCGGTGGCCGGTCCGGAGGAGACGGGCAGGGCCTACCTGGACTCCTGGCAGGACAGCGACTTCATCACGATGCGGGACATGGTCGCCGACGCGCCCGCCGACTTCGTCCAGCGGCACGTCACCTTCGGCCGCGACCTGGACATCGAGTCGCTGAAGCTCACCCCGGGCACGCTGCGACGGCGGGGCGAGCAGGCGGCGGAGCTGCCCTTCGAGGGGGTCAGGAAGGTCAAGGAGCTCGGCGAGTGGCCCTTCGCCTCCACACTGCGCCTGGCCCTGCGCGACGGCCGGTGGAAGGTGCTGTGGCGCCCGGACACGCTCCACCCCGCGCTGGTGAACGGCGGCCGGATCGAGCTCAAGGAGGTCCCCGCGCCCCCGGCCGAGCCGGTCACCGACTCCGGGGAGCCCTTCCCCCGCGACAGCGGCGCGGAGAGTTACTTCGGCGCGTTCGGCGCCGGCGCGAAGGAGAGCGAGAGCGGCTACGCCCTGGAGGCGATCCAGGCGGACGGCAGGACCCGGGAACTGGTCGCGTTCAAGCCGCCGCACGCCAGGAAGGTCCCGACCACCGTCTCCCGCTCGGTCCAGGCGGCGGCCGCCCGCGCGCTCGACGGCGTGGACCTGCCCGCCGCGATCGTCGCGATCCGGCCCCGCACCGGTGAGGTCCTGGCCATCTCCGACCGGCTGGGCGACCGGAACAGCGGGCGCAACGCCTTCCTCGGCTACTACCCGCCGGGCTCGACGTTCAAGGTGATCACCGCCACCGCCCTGCTCACCGGCGGTCTGAGCCAGGACGCGCAGGTGCCGTGCCCGGCCACCTACACGCCCCCTCAGGGCAGGGAGTTCGGCAACGCCGGGGGGCGTACCGTCCCCGGGACGATCACCCTGACCGGCGCCTTCGCGATCTCCTGCAACACGACCTTCGTCGAGCAGTCGGTCCGGCTGCTACCCGACGGCGCAGGCCTGGTGCGGGCCGCCGAGCTGTTCGGGTTCAACAAGGACATCGACGGCCCCGGGGTCTGCGGCAGGATCCAGCCCCCCACGACCGTCGACGAGCTGGCCTCGGACGCCATCGGCCAGGACTCCGTGGTGGCCAGCCCGCTCTGCATGGCCCTGGTGGCGGCGGCCGTACAGGACGGCGCCTGGCACCAGCCGGTCATCGTCAAGGGACGCCCGCCGTCGGCGGGGCCGGTCGCGCTGCCGCCGAAGGCGGTCGAGGGCCTGCGCGCGATGATGCGGGCGGTCGTGTCGGAGGGCACCGCCGCCTCGGCCGCCTTTCCCCCCGGTACGGCCGGCAAGACGGGAACCGCCCAGGCGGCCGGGGGACAGGAGCACTCCTGGTTCATCGGCTACCGAGGGGAGGTGGCCTTCGCGGTCCTGGTCGAGAACGGCGGGAGCGGCGCCGAGGCGGCGGTTCCCATCGCGGCCAGGTTCCTCAGGGCCCTCTGACGGCCACTGACGGCCACTGACGGCCACTGACGGCCCCTGGGGGGCGCGTGAGGCCGGGCCCGGTGACGTGGGACATCCGGTGGGGCGCCGTGGACGTCACGGCCGTCACGGCCGCCGTTGAGGGTGATCCGCCCTCTTCGCACCGGTTCGGGATTTCCATGTCGCACCGGGCGGGGCGGCGTTAGATTCGACGCGACGGGGTGCGGGCGTCCGCGCCGTCGGGGGCCTTCGCACCGAAGGCAGGGGGAGCTTTCCGCATGGATGTGGATCGTGTTGCTCCGGAGGGCGGCCAGCGGGTCCGGGCGTACGACCGGGCACAGCAGGCCGCGCAGTACGGCGGAACACAGATCAACAACTTCGGGGGCGGGGCGCCGCGCCGGCTGGAGGGGGCGCTGGACACGCTGGTGCCACCGCCGGCCACGATGGTCGGGCGTGAGAGGGAGCTGGCCGGCCTGCTGGCGCTGGTGGAGGAGGCGTGCTCGGGCGAGCGCCCCGTGACGGTCTCGGTGGTGCACGGCATGGGCGGAGTCGGCAAGACCGCGTTGGTGCGCGCCCTGACCGCCCGGGTCCGGGACCGGTTCGCCGACGCCCGGATCGAGCTGGACCTGTGCGGCTTCACCCCGGGGGAGGAACCGCGCGATCCGGGGGACGTGCTGTCGGAGCTGCTGGGGCTGGCGGGGTTCCCCGCCTCGGAGGTTCCGGCGGACACGGCGGGCAAGTCGCGGTTGTGGCGCGCCTGGCTGGCCGACCGCCGGGTGCTGCTGGTGCTCGACAACGCCCACCGGGCGGACCAGGTGCGGCCGCTGCTTCCCGGCCACGCCCGGCACTGCCTGGTGCTGGTCACCAGCCGTGACCAGCTGGGCAGGCTGGGCCAGCTGGACGCCCACCGGGAGCTGAAGGTCGAGATGCTGTCCGAGGCGGACGCGGTCGCGCTGCTGGCGGCCGCCGTCGGGGGCGTCGCGGGGGACACCACGGGGGACACCACGGGGGACACCACGGGGGACACCACGAGGGACACAGCGGGGGACACGAAGAGGGGCACGGCGAGGGACGGTGCGGGGGACGGCGTGGGGGACGGTGCCGCGTCGCGGGGGCCCGACCACCGGGCGCTGGCGAAGCTGGCGCGGCTGTGCGGATACCTGCCGCTGGCGCTGCGGCCGGTGGGCGCGCTGCTGGCCGAGCTGGATCCGGCGGACCTCGTGGAGGCGATGAGCGACGCCGCCGGGCCGCTGCGGCACATCCGCGACGGGGAGAAGGTCGCCCACGACGCGTTCGACCTGTCCTACCGGGCGCTGGAGGAGGACCTGCGGGACCTGCTGGACGCGTGCGCCCACCATCCGGGGCCGGACTTCGACGCCGCCTCGATCGGGGCGCTGGCCGGTCTGCCCCGCCCGGTGGCCGGGGTCGGGCTCGCCGAGCTGGCCAGGCGCAGCATGCTCCTGCTCGCCATGCCGGGCCGCTACACCTTCCACGACCTGTTCCTGCGCTACGCGCGCGGGCAGGCGGATCTCCGGCACACCGCCGCGCGGGCGGGCCGGGCCAGGGCGCGGCTGTACCGGCACATGTTCCAGGCGGTGGACGGTGCGACCGAGGTCCTCCTCGGCCGCCGGTCTCCGCGGAACACGAACGTCGCGCCGCGGTCCGCCGGTCCGGCGGAGGTCAGGGCCTGGCTGGTGGCGGCGACCGGGGAGCTGCGCGCCTGCTGCGCGGCCGCGCTGGACGACCGGTGGGAGCGGGCGGCGAGGTTCGTCGAGGTCGTCACGTGGTGGCTGCTGCTGGAGGGACGCCCCGACCAGGCCCACGCCCTCGTCGCCGCCGCCCACGAGGTGGCGCTGGAGACCGGCGACCTGTGGGGGCAGGCCAGCGCGTTGCAGAGCCTGGCCGCCGTCGCGGGGAAACGCACCGACTACGATCGCGCCGCGGACGACTACCGGCGGGCGCTGGTGCTGTACGAGAAGGTCGGCGACCGGCACGGCCAGGCCGACGCGCTGTGCGGTCTGGCCGAGAACGCCCGGCTGCGGGACGAGTACGACCACGCCGCCGACACCTACCGGCGGGCGCTCGCCCTGTCCGAGGAGATCGGCGACCCGCTCGGCCAGGCCGACGCGCTGTGCGGCCTGGCCGAGGTCGCCCGGCTGCGGGACGAGTACGATCACGCCGCCGACGCCTATGGGCGGGCGCTGGCGCTGTTCGAGGAGGTGGGTGACCGCCTGGGGCGGGCCAACACGTTGCGCGGCGCGGCCGATGTCGCGCGGTTGCGCGGTGACCACGACCGGGCCGTCGACACCTACGGGCGGGCGCTGGCGCTGTTCGGGGAGATCGGCGACCGGCGCGGGCGGGCCGACGTACTGCGTGGCCTGGCGGAGAACGCCCGGCTGCACCGCCACCACGGGCGGGCCATGGACGCCTACGAGCGGGCGCTGGCGCTGTTCGAGGAGATCGGCGACCGGCACGGCCAGGCCAGCACGTTGCGCGGCATGGGCGACGTCGCCCGGTCGCTCGGTGACCACGACCGGGCGATCGGCGCCTACGGGCGGGCGCTGGCGCTGTTCGAGGAGGAGCGGCTCGGCCAGGCCAGTGTCCTGCTGGCCGTCGCCAAGGTGGAGACGGCCCAGGGATTGTGGGAGAAGGCCCGCCAGACCTACGGGAGGGCCGGGGAGATCTACGCGGGGGTCGGGCTGGCCGACTGGGCGGAGCACTGCGCGAGGAGGGCCGCCGAACTCGGTCCCGGCTGACGCCGCGGGGGTGAGGCGGTAGGTGGGGTGGATCGTGAGGCGTCGTGTAGGACGGATCACAACCTACGCGCCCGTAAGTTACGCTACCGTAGGTTCATGGCCACGACCGCAGCAGAGGGTTTCGCGCTCCCCGGGCCGCCCAGGCCCCGCCTCAGGGGCTGGTTGCACGCCGGAGCCCTGCCCGTCGCGCTCATCGCCGGATTCGTCCTCGTCGCCCTCGGGCCGACCCTGCAGGCACGGCTGGCCGCGGTGGTCTACGCCGTCACCTCCGGCCTGCTCTTCGGCGTCTCCGCCACCTATCACCGGGGCGCGCTCTCCCCGCGCCTGGCCGGGGTGCTGCGCCGCCTCGACCACGCCAACATCTACCTGATCATCGCGGGCACCTACACGCCCTTCGCGCTGCTGGCCCTGGACGGGCCCGCGAGGGTGGCGGTCCTCGCCGTGGTCTGGACCGGAGCGGTCGCCGGGGTGCTGTTCCGGGTGCTGTGGATCACCGCCCCCAGGTGGCTGTCCACCGCGCTCTACATCGCCCTCGGCTGGACGGCCGTCTTCGTGCTCCCCCAGCTGGTGGCGGGCGCCGGGGTGGCCGCGCTGCTCATGGTCTTCGCGGGCGGCCTGCTCTACACCGCGGGCGGCGTCGTGTACGGCCTGCGCCGCCCCGATCCCTCGCCCCGCTGGTTCGGCTTCCACGAGGTCTTCCACGCCCTCACCGTCGCGGCCTACCTGGTCCAGTACGTCGGGGTCTCGCTGGTGGTCTACGCCGCGGCGTAGGGTGCCGTGCATGACGACGATCGAGGAGCTGGCCGCGGAGCGGTACGTCTCCGTGACGACCTTCAGGAAGAACGGCACGGCGGTGCCGACACCCGTGTGGGCCGCGTGGGACGGTACGGGCATGGTGGTCTGGACCCAGGCCTCCTCGGGCAAGGTCCGGCGCATCCACGCCGACCCCCGGGTCGTCGTGGCGGCGTGCGACGTCCGGGGCAGGACGCGCGGCGAGGAGGCCGACGGCCTGGCGCGGGAGCTGTCGCCCGAGGAGACCGAGCGGGTCCGCCACCTGATCGTGAGGAAGTACGGCCTGCTCGCCAGGGTCCTGATGGCGACGAGCAGGCTTCGCGGCGGCCGCGGGGGGACGACGGGCATCCGGATCGTCCCCGGCGTCTGAGGCCCCGCTTCCGCTTCCGCTTCCGCTTCCGCTCCCGCTCCCGGCTCGGGAGCGGGGGTCAGGCCGTCGCCGGCTCCAGGCGTCGTGCCGCGAGTTCGGCGTAGAGCGCGGCTCCGTCGGGCAGCACCGCGTCGTCGAAGACCGCGTCCGGGGCGTGGTTGTAGGCGGCCTTCTCCGGGTCGGCGCCGGACGGGCACGCGCCGAGCGCGACGAACGCCGAGGGCACCCGGTCGCAGACGTAGGAGAAGTCCTCGGATCCGGTGAACGGGTTCGCGGCCCTGAGGAACCGCTGCTCGCCGTAGACCTCCCGGACGGTCGCGGCGACGAAGTCGGCCTCGCCCTCGTTGTTGATCGTGACCGGATAGTTCACCCGGTAGTCGGCCTCCACCTCCAGCCCGTGGGCGGCGGCTATGCCCTTGACCAGGCTCACCGCCCGCTCCTGGAGCCGCGCGTGGGAGTCCTCGGAGAACGACCGGATCGTCACCTCGAAGCGGGCCTCCTCGGGGATCACATTGTTGACGGTGCCCGCGTGGAAGCTGCCGACGGTGACGACCACCGGGTCGAACACGTCGAACCCCCGCGTCACCATGGCCTGCAGCGCCATGACCATCTCGCAGGCGGCGGGGATGGGGTCCTTGGCGCGGTGCGGGGCCGAGCCGTGGCCGCCCGCGCCGCGCACGGTCACCACCAGGTCGTCCACGGCCGACATCATCGGGCCGCCCTTGGTGAGGAACGTCCCCTGGGGAATCATCGCACTGGTCACGTGCAGGGCGTAGGCCGCGACCGGAAGCTCGCCCGACGCGTCGAGCGTGCCTTCGTCGATCATGAGTTTCGCGCCGCCGTACCCCTCCTCGCCCGGCTGGAACATGAAGACCACGTTCCCGGCGAGCCGGTCGCGCCTGGCGGCCAGCAGGTGCGCGGCCCCGGTCAGCATGGCGGTGTGCAGGTCGTGGCCGCAGGCGTGCATCCGGCCCTCCAACCGTGAGGCGATCGGCGTGTCTCCGCGTTCGGAGACCGGCAGGGCGTCCATGTCACCCCGCAGCAGCACGGTGGGGCCCGGCCGTGTCCCGCGCAGCACCGCGGTGACCGAGCTGAGCCGCTCGCCCAGCCGTACCTCCAGCGGCAGGCCGGAGATCGCCTCCAGCACCTTCTCCTGGGTGCGCGGCAGGTCGAGGCCGAGCTCGGGCTCCCGGTGCAGGGCGTGCCTGAGGCGGATCAGCTCATCCCGCATGTCGGCGGCGGATTCACGAAAGGACATCGATCATTCCTCCTGGCGGTTGCACGGCTGGCGGTTGTACGACTTGATCGCACGATAGCCCGATTTAACCGAATTGTGGTCTCGCGTTGCCGGACTGCTGGAAATGAATCGATCACACGGGACCGAACACACGGGAGGGGCCATGGAAGAGCTGTCGCGCACCTGGTGGGTGTATCTGGTCCGTGGCGTCTGTGCGCTCCTGTTCGGGCTGCTGGCGATCTTCTGGCCGGCCATCACGGTCCTCGCGCTGGTCGTCGTCTTCGGCGCCTACGCCATCGTGGACGGCGTCTTCGCCCTGTTCGGCGCGGGACGCGGGGCGGGGGCCGGCTCCCGGGGATGGATGATCTTCTACGGCGTCGTCAGCGTCCTGACCGGCGTCGTGGTCTTCATCTGGCCGGGGATCACCGCCCTGGTCCTGCTGCTCTTCATCGCGGCGTGGTTCGTCGTCACCGGCGTCCTGGAGATCGTGGCGGGAATCCGGCTGCGCAGGACCGTGGTGAACGAGTGGATGTTCATCGTCGGCGGCGTGCTGTCGCTGCTGTTCGGAATCCTGCTGTTCCTGTGGCCGGCGGCGGGCGCGCTGGCCGTCGTCTGGCTCATCGGCATCATGGCCATCCTGTACGGCATCGCGCTGGTGGTGCTGTCCTTCCGGGTCAAGGCGCTCGGCGCCCGCAGGCGGGGCCCCTCGGGCACCCCGCGCGTCGTCTAGGAGGGCGGGGCGTCCATCCGCCGGGCGAGGGTACGGCGGGGGCGCGACGGGGGTGCGGCGGAGATGCGGGCTGCCCGGGGCTGCCTTGTGGATGATCTAGGAGATACAGGATAATCTCCAGAAAAATCAGCATTTACACGTAATGTCTCCATATAGATGCGTCATTAACGGGGAATCATCTTCCCATCCCACCGTGGAGGAGACGTGGAGGAGACATGGACGTGCACGGCCGCCTCGCGCGACATCTGCTCGTTGACGGCTACCGGCTGGTCCTGGACCTCGAACGGAGCCGGGGCTCCCGGCTCGTCGACGCCCGCACCGACCGGAGTTATCTGGACTTCTACACCTTCTTCGCCTCGGCGCCGCTCGGTGTGAACCCCTTCGACGACGATCCGGAGTTCCTGGCCCTGCTCGGCCGGATCGCCGCGAACAAGCCCGCCAACTCCGACCTCTACACCAGCCACCTGGCCGACTTCGCCGAGACGTTCAGCCGGGTGCTCGGTGACCCGGAGCTGCCGCACCTGTTCTTCGTCGAGGGCGGGGCCCTGGCCGTCGAGAACGCGCTGAAGTGCGCCTTCGACTGGAAGAGCCGCCGCAACGAGGCGGCGGGCCGTTCCCCGAGCCTGGGCACCAGGGTGCTCCACCTCACCCGCGCCTTCCACGGCCGCAGCGGCTACACCCTCTCGCTGACGAACACCGACCCGGTCAAGACCGACCGTTTCCCGATGTTCGACTGGCCCAGGATCGAGGTGCCCGCGATCCACTTCGGCGACGTCGAGGCGGCCGAGAAGCGGGCACTGGCCCAGGCGCGGGCCGCCTTCGACCGCCATCCGCACGACATCGCCTGCTTCATCGCCGAGCCGATCCAGGGCGAGGGCGGCGACAACCACATGCGGGCGGAGTTCCTGCAGGCCATGGAGGGCCTGTGTCACGAGCACGACGCGCTGTTCGTCATGGACGAGGTGCAGACGGGCGCGGGGATCACCGGCACCCCCTGGGCCTACCAGCAGCTCGGCCTGCGCCCCGACATCGTGGCCTTCGCCAAGAAGATCCAGGTCGGCGGGGTCATGGCGGGCCGCAGGGTCGACCTGGTGCCGGACAACGTGTTCCGGGTCAGTGGCCGGATCAACTCCACCTGGGGCGGCGGGCTGGTCGACATGGTCCGCTCCCGCCGGATGCTGGAGATCATGGAGCGCGACGCCCTGATCCCGCGCGCGGGCGAACTCGGCCAGGACCTCCTCGGCGCGCTGCTGAAGATCCAGGCGGGGTTCCCCGGACTGGTCCGCAACGCCCGGGGACGCGGCCTCATGTGCGCCTTCGACCTGCCCGATCCGATCACCCGCGATCGCCTGATCGCCCGCCTCAGACGGGACGAGGGTGTGCTCGTCCTGCCCTGCGGCGAGAGGTCGGTACGGCTCCGCCCCGCGCTCTCGGTCAGCGCCGAGGAACTCAGGGAGGGAACGGACGCCATCCGCCGGGCGCTGGACGCTTCTCAGAACCTGAGGCTGTCGGCGTGATCCGGCGCCGCCCGGCGGCGCCGCGGGTCGGGCGCCTTCACGGGGGTGGTCGTCGTTGCTGGGAGTCCTCGCGGCCGGTCCGGCCCCGCCACAGACCGATCGCGGCCACCCGGGAGTCGGCGCCGAGCTTGGCGTAGATCCGGTTGACGTGGTTCTTCACGGTCTTCTCGCTGAGGAACAGATGCTGGGCGATCTGTCCGTTGGAGCAGCCCGTGGCGATCAGCTCCATGACCTCGGTCTCGCGCCTGCTCAAGCCCGTCACGACTGTGGGTTCGGCGTCGAACGGTGCGTCGTCGACTCTCATCCGGCCTCCGTGGAAGCAACACGTTCAGGTCGCCGAAACCCCCCCGTCGTACGGCGCAAGCGATAGCAGCGAGCATAACCCGCCATGTCCATCTTTGGTGGATAAGTCTGAGGTGAGGAAAACGCGAACGGCCGGTCCCGTAGGACCGGCCGTTCATCTGGGGTGAGTGAAGGGACTTGAACCCTCGGCATCCAGGACCACAACCTGGCGCTCTGCCAACTGAGCTACACCCACCATGTCCGCCGCAGCGGCACATGAAAAGTGTAGCGGTCTTTGGGAGTCGTTTCGCACCCGATTTCGCGGTGTCCGTCCGGCGGGTGTCCGTTCAGGTGTCGGAGGCCGAGATGGTCTCCGCCAGTTCGCGGGCCCTGGCGGAGTCGGGACCCGGCTGGGCCACGAAGATCGCCGCGCGGTAGTAACGCAGCTCACGGATGCTCTCGGTGATGTCGGCCAGTGCCCGGTGGCCGCCCTGCTTCTCCGGCGAGGCGAAGTAGACGCGGGGATACCACCGCCGGGCGAGCTCCTTCACCGACGACACGTCGATCATCCGGTAGTGCAGGAACGTGTCCACGGCAGGCATGTCGCGCGCGATGAACGAGCGGTCGGTGGCGATGGAGTTGCCGCACAGCGGAGCCTTCTTCGGCTCGGGGATGTGCCGCTTGATGTACTCCAGCACCAGCGCCTCGGCCTCGGCCAGCGTGACGCCTCCGCCCAGCGTCTCCAGCAGCCCGGAGGCGGTGTGCATCTCACGGACGACCCGCGACATCTGCTCCAGTGCCTCGGGCGGGGGCTTGATGACCACGTCCACCCCCGCGTCAAGCTGGTTCAGCTCGCCGTCCGTGATCACGCAGGCCACCTCGACCAGCGCGTCTCGGCCGAGGTCGAGCCCGGTCATCTCACAGTCGATCCAGACCAGCAGGTCACTCATAGCCTTCAGGGTAGTACTCCCTTCAGGAGATCTTGAGCGAGTCGATGACCCGGCTGACGACCGAGGTGCCGACGTTGTCGGGTACGGACAGGTACATCAGCGCCGGGCGCATGCCCGCCCCCCGGTCCACGATCACGAAGGCGGCCCGCTCCGTCTTCCACTTCCAGCCGTTGGCCTTGGCCTGCTCGGAGAAGTCCAGGTCGAACATGAACAGCCAGCCGTCCTTGCCGCTCACCTTGATCGCCTCGTCCTTGACGATCTTCCGGCGGTGCGGAGGGCTGTAGAAGCTCGGTTCGGTCGCGGTCAGCAGCGTCGCGGCGACCGAACGCATGCTGCGGACGCCGTCGTAGCCGAACACGTCGGGAAGCTCGCCGGTGAGGACGTTGGCGACCCAGTTGTGCTTCATGCCGTCGTAGTTCTCCTGG
This sequence comes from Streptosporangium sp. NPDC051022, assembly GCF_040683035.1. Taxonomy (NCBI): domain Bacteria; kingdom Bacillati; phylum Actinomycetota; class Actinomycetes; order Streptosporangiales; family Streptosporangiaceae; genus Streptosporangium; species Streptosporangium sp. NPDC051022. The sequence goes on from NZ_JBFBCF010000008.1 coordinate 46,901, forward strand.
GCCGTCTTCACCGCCCCGCTGGTCCACACGAACCCGAGCGGATCGGCGCCTCCGCCGGGTATCTGCCACGAGTCGTCGGGGAAGATGTAGGACAGGCCGGTCACGGGGTCCTTGATGCGCCCGTCCTGCGGCTGGGGAAGCCGGCTGGTCGGCTGCGGCTGCGGGGTCTCCTGCGGTTGCGGGGTCTCCTGCGGCGGTTCGGTGGACGGCGCCGAGGGCGGGGGTGCCTCCGTCGTCTCCACGGCCGGGGGCGGGGAGTCGTCCAACGCCGTGTTACGCGCGGGAGTGATCAGGAACATGGCCGCGACCACGATTCCGACGACCAGGATCACGCCTCCGACGCCGCCCAGGATCCACGGCAGCCGGTTGTTCTTGCGCGGCGGGGCGCCGGCGGGCAGGCCGTACCCGGCGGTGGGCAACTGCATCGTGTTGCCGCCGGGGGATCCGCCGCCCCAGTTCGGCTGCTGCGGCTGCGCGTTCCCGGGCTCCTGGGGGCTGTTCCAGGGGGCCGTCTGTCCCACGGGGCCGGGCGGCGCTCCCGTGGGCGGGAGACCCGTGGGCCGGGGGAGGGGGCCGGTTCCCGGCCCCTGCGGGGCGGCCTGCGGGGCCTGGGCGTCGGTCGGGTGTGTGGCGTCGGTCCACTGGTCGCCGTCCCACCATCGCAACTGCGGTGAACCGTAGGGATCGGGGTACCAGCCGGAGGGGGTCTGCGTGGTCATGGGCGTCAGAGTAGTAAGAACCGGTATGCCATGCATTGTGGACTTTGTGGGCGATCATGGACATTTGTAAGTGAAACTCGCTTTGTCCTGGAGCTTCTTGCCCTCCGGCAGCGGCGAGATCACCCGCAGGGTGGCCGTTCCCCGGAAGCCACCCTCGCCCTTGACCGTCCACTCCAGGCTCACCTCGTGCGAGGTCTTCCCGGCGGGCACGGTGTCCGTCTGGTCGATCGGGGTCTTCCGGTCACTGCGCTTCCACTGGTAGTGGATCTCTCCCGCCGAACCGTTGGTCGTGAACGCGCCCGTGATCCTGACGGTCGTGTCGCAGCCCTGCGTCTTCTTCGGCGCGCCGACGTCCACCCCGGTGACCGCCAGCGGCGGCGCCGAGCCGCGGAGCAGCCAGGCGGCCACGACGCCCACGATCATCAGCGCCAGGATCACCGAGGCGATGGCCGTACGGCGGCGCCGCCGCCTGGCGGGCGCCCTGAGCGCCTGCAACCTGTCGGCGGGCAGTTCGGTCTGCTGCTGGTCCCGGCCCGCGCGCCAGATCTGCGCCGCGGTGGTCTCCGTCGGCACACCGGGGCCGAAACGCATGACCACATCCCCGGTGTCCGCGGTGCTCCCGGCGTCGTCGGCGCCTTTCCGGCCCGAGAGGTCTCCCGGCCCCCCAGCGCCGCCGGGGGATCCGGCGGCCCCCGGGACGCGCAGCAGCGTGACGATCTCCCCCTCGTCGGGGACGGGCGTCGGGGCGGCGGCCTGCCCGGCCGGATACGCCGCGCCGGGGGAGGACCATCTCCGCACGGCCTCCGCCAGTCCGTCCCGGGTGAACCCCGGCAGCAGGTCGCGTCCGGCGAGCAGGACGTCGCGGGCCCGGGCGAGTCCCTGCTCCCGAGCCGTGGCGGCCGCCCGCTCGAACAGCTCGGCCGCGCCCGGGTGCTCGGTGGCCCGGTTCGCGGCCAGGCCGCGGGCGAGCGCCGCCCAGGCGGCGACGTCGTGCTCGGGGAGGGTGAGGCGTCCGTACAGCGCGTCGGCCAGGCCCCGTCCGGCGAGCAGCGCCGACCCGTCGGCGGCGATCACCACCGTGCCGGGGCGCACCGCTCCGTGGGTGAGCCCGGCGGTGTGCAGGGTCAGCAGCGTCTGCGCGGTCTCCAGCAGGACGGTCGCCAGGCCGCCCGCGCCGGGCCGGGAGGCGCCGGCGGGCGCGGAGAGCAGGTCGCCCAGGGTCGGGCTCGCCGGTTCCGCGGTGAGCAGCCAGATCTCCCCGCGGGCCGAGACCAGGTCGGCGATCGGTACCAGCCCGGCCGGACCTCCGCGGAGCAGCCCGCGATCGGCGAGCACGGCCGCGACCAGCCGGTCACGCGCCGCGGGATCGGTGGTCGCCCGCGGGTCGAACCTGAGCGCACCGGCCTGCCGGCCGTCCGGTGTGAGCGCGGACGACCAGGTGCCCAGTTCGTCGGTCCAGCTCCGGCCGGTCAGCCGGAACCCGGCGACGTTCCCCCGTTCGGTGTTCATGGAAGTCCCCGTCCCACTCCGCCGTCTACCGCCTCCGCCGTCTCCTGTGCCGGCCGGCGGCGCCTCGTTTCACCGCCAGCGTGAACGGTATTGCGCCACCTGTCACCAGACCGAACGCCAGCAGCGTCGGCGGGGCGGTCTCACCGGGGGGCGTGGGGGTGGCGGTCAGCCTCGGCCCCCCGCCGTCGGTCGAGGTGTTGGACGGTTCCGGGCTGCTGGGGGTCGCGGTCGGGCTGGAGGGCTCGGTGGTGGGGGTCCGCGTCGGCCGTGAGGTCTGGGTCGGCCGCGACGTCGGTCGCGGCTCCGAGGTGGACCTGGTCGGGGTGGGCGTCGGGGCCGGGGGCTTGGTCGGGGGCTTGGCCGGGGAGGAGTGATCGGAGTCGCCGAGAGGCGAGTTGCCCTCCTCCGTGGGGGACGGCGTGGGGGTGGGCGGCGGTGCCGGGCTCTTGGTCGGCCTCCGGGTGCGGGTCGGCGACGGTTTGGGCGTCGGGGTCGCCGCCTTGGTGGGGGCGGTCGGCGGGAAGGTGGCCGCGGAGGTCGCCGCCGGCGTCTCCGTCGGGGCCGGCTTGGGGGTGCTCTCCTTCGAGGGCTTCTCCGTCGGCTCCTGCGTGGGCAGGTCGCTGTCGGCCGGGAGGATCGACTCCACCGCCTCGGGCGAGGTGGGGCTCTCCGAGGTGACCAGGCTCTGCGGCTTGATCTCGGTACTGCCCGCGGAGTTGACCAGCACCGCGGTCACCCCGCCGATCACCGCGATGCACCCGACGCCGACCAGGATCTTGACGCTCAGCCTGCTGAGCGAGGACGACGACCTGCGGCGCCCGCCGAGCTTCGTCTCGGCGACGGAGGTGCCGCCCCCGGGCTTCGGGGTCTCCAGCGGGAACAGCGCGGGCAGCAGCGCCGCGAGGCCCGCCAGACGGCGACGGCCGCGCTCCTGCCAGTCCGGGCCGTAGGCGTCGGCGGCGACGGCCTCCAGCTCGGTGAGGAAGGCGGTCGCGGTCGGCGGACGGTCGGCGGGATGCTTGGCGAGTCCCCGCTCGACCAGGCCCTGCAGGGCGGGCGCCACCTCCTCGACGGGCGGCGGCATGGTCTGGTGCTGACGGGCCAGGGCGGCGACGTTCGTCGCGCGGAAGGGCCGGGTGCCCGTCAGGCACTCGAAGAACACGACGGTGGCGGCGTAGACGTCGCTCGACGGCCCGGCCGGGGCGCCCGTCCACTGCTCGGGGGCCATGTAGGGCGGCGTGCCCGCCGGGGTGTCGTCGTCGCCGGAACGGATCGCGACGCCGAAGTCGACGAGCTTGCTCGTGCCGTCGGCCTCGACCATCACGTTCTCGGGCTTGAAGTCGCGGTGGACGACACCGGCCGTGTGCGCGGTCGAGAGCCCCAGGAGGGCGCCCTTGAGGACGACCAGCGCGGCCTCGGGGCCGGTCGGTCCCTCGGAACGCAGGATCGCGCGCAGCGCGACGCCGTCGACCAGCTCCATGACGATGGCCGCGCCCTCGCCCGTCTCGACGTAGTCGTAGAGCCGGACGGCGTGCGGGCTGTCCAGGGTGTTGAGCACCCTGGCCTCGTGCCGGAAACGCGCGACGAATCCGACGTCGCTCCTGAGCTCGTCGGACAGATACTTGATCGCGACCATGATGCCGTCGACGTCGTGCCGCGCCATCACCACGCGACCGCCGGCACCCGCCCCCAGCTCGCGTAGCTCGGTGTATCCGGGGACTCGCCAGGAAGAAGGCGTGCCGTACATACCGGTCTCCTCAGTTGTCTGGGCCCCCCACCCACAACAGACGGACCGTAGCTTAGCGATAGATCACGAAATTTCGCTCATGAATCACAAATCAGTCTCAGAAGCCTGGATAACAGACGTATGCACACGGCGGGAGCGCCCCCGTCGCCACTCGGCCCCCGCGCGCCCCCGTGCCCCGCGCGTCTACCGGCCCGGTGCCGGGCGGGACGTGATGTGCGCGGGGACGTCCACGTCCACGGTCAGGGCGGGGTCGGTCTCGGGAGCGCCCCAGGACTGGCGCAGCGGGAGCACCCCGGCCCAGATCGGCAGCGAGTAGTCCTCCGGGTCGTCGCTCGGCGGGCCCTGCCGTACCTTCACCGACGCCTCGGCCAGGGAGAGGGCGACCACGGCGGTCGCGGCGAGCTCCTTCCTGGTCGGGGCGCGCGTGGCGTCCCACTGGCCGGGGGAGAGCTGCTCGGTGATCGCGCGCAGGCCCGCGAGGCGCTCCTCGTCCTCCACCACGAGGCGGGGCCGGCCGTAGATCATGGCGGAGCGGTAGTTCATCGAGTGGTGGAAGACCGAGCGGGCCAGCACCACGCCGTCCAGGTGCGTCACCGTGACGCAGACCTCGCCGGTGCCGCGCAGCGAGGCGGCGCCCGTCGAGCCGTGCAGGTAGAGGGTGTCGCCGATCCGGCCGTAGCCGGTGGGGACGACCCTCGGGGACCCGTCGATCACGACGCCCAGGTGGCAGACCAGCCCGGCGTCCAGTACGGCGTACAGGTCCTCGCGGTCCGTGCGGCCTCTCTCCTTCGAACGGCCGAGAGAGGTACGGGAAGTCGTGGAGAGCATGGCTCTAATCTAGGAAGAAGTGGACACAGAAACCACGTCCACTTCATGCCGCCTTCGGGAGACCACTTTGCCGCGCACCTCCGTCGACCTGCCCCTCTCGGTGGACCGTCAGGCTCCTGTGGCCCTCACGATCCAGCTCGGCGACCGGCTGCGCGCCGCCATGCGCGACGGCACCCTCAAGTCCGGTGAGCGGCTGCCCTCGACCCGGGCCCTCGCCCGCCAGCTCGCGGTCAGCCGCACCGTCGTCACCGAGGCCTACCAGCAGCTCTACGCCGAGGGCTGGCTCGACGGGCGGCACGGCTCCGGCACCTACGTGGCGGACCTCACCCTCCACGTCCCCTCCGGCACGCCGGGACAGGCCCCCGACGCCGCAGCCCCGCCGCCGGACGGGGACGGCCCGCGGACCGGGCACGACGACGCCCGGGACCCGGCCGCCCCCGGCCGGGACGGCGGACACCGCGAGCCCTGTGGGCCCCGCGAGCCCCGTGGGTCCCGTGGGGGCGGCGGGCACGCCGGGCCCGTGATCGACCTGCGGCCCGGCCAGCCCTGGGTCCGGGACTACGACGAGGCCGCCTGGCGCAGGGCGTGGCGCGCGGCCGCCGAGCTGCCTCCCGGGGACAACCCCGACGCCTACGGCCTGCCCAGGCTCCGCCGCGCGCTGGCCGATCATCTGCGCAGGAGCAGGGCGGTCGCCGTCGGCCCGGAGGACATCATGGTCACCCGGGGCACCGGCAACGGCCTCGACCTCGTCGCCGCCACGCTGCTGCGCCCCGGGGACAGGGTGGGCGTCGAGGACCCCGGCTACCGCGTCGCCAGGAACGTCTTCGCCGCGCGGGGCGCCGCGATCGTGCCCTGCCCGGTCGACGGGGACGGCGTCGTCGTCGATCTCCTCCCCGACGACCTGCGCGTGCTGTACACCACCCCGGCGCACCAGTACCCCCTCGGCGGGCGCCTGCCCGTGCCCCGCAGGGAACGCCTGCTCGCCTGGGCCCGCCGTACGGGCGCGATCGTCGTCGAGGACGACTACGACGCCGAGTTCCGCTACGACGTCGCCCCGCTGCCCGCCCTGCACGGCCTCGACCCCGGCAGGGTGGTCCTGCTCGGCACCCTGTCGAAGTCGCTCGCCCCGGACGTCGGCGTCGGCTGGCTGGTCGCCGCGCCCCACCTGCTGGCCGCCGTCGCCAGGACCCGCTACGACCTGGGCGACCGCACCAGCGGCCCGGCCCAGCAGGCGATGGCCGTACTGCTGGAGCGGGGCGACCTCGACCGGCACCTGCGGCGGATGCGGCTGGAGTACGCCCGCCGCCGCGCCGCGGTCGTGGACGCCCTCGGCTCGCTGGTGACGGGCGACACCGCGGGGCTGCACGTCATGGTCGAACTGCCGCAGGAGCTGGTCGGCCCCCTGGTCGGCGCGGCCGCCGAACACGGCGTGCTGCTCGACGCGGTGAGCAGCCGCTACCACCACGGCGTCCCCACCAGGCACGGCCTGGTGATCGGGTACGGCTCCGCCTCGCTGCAGGACGTCAGGCGGGGGGTGTCGACGGTCGCCGAGCTGATCGAACGGCTCGGTCACCGGGTGGCGGCGGAGCCGCGGCGAGCTCCCTGACCACCGGCAGGGCGCGGTGGGCGTAGAACGGGTCGACGGGCAGCGCGTGCCGTCCCCACCACCGCGCGACCTCGGGCTCCGGCGAGAGCTCCACGAAACCGGGCAGGTAGTCGTCGTAGGGAGGGTCGTAGAGGTAGCCGGTGGACACCCCGCGCCGCTCCAGCTCCGCGATCGCGGCCTCCCGGTCCGCGACCAGCAACGGCACCCGGAACAGCGGCTGGTCGAGGTGGCGGTGGACGGCCCCGGCCACCGTGGGCAGCTCGGCGAGCGCCCGCACCCCGGCGATCCGCCGCGCCCGCTGTCCCGGCAGCGTCCGCAGCCGCCTCGCCTGGTACAGGCGGGAGAGCCCGCCGCGCCGGGCCCGGTAGTCGTGCAGGTCGGCCTGGACCCAGGAGTCGAACGGCGGCAGCTCCGGCACGTGCTTGAGCGCCTCGTCCAGGTCGCCGGGGCGGGGCGCGATCCGGTGGCCCTCGCGTTCCTCCTCCATGCCGAGGGCGCGCATGGCCCACAGCGCCGGTCTGACCAGGTTGAGGCGGACCGCCGTGTGCCTGGCCACGGAGGTCAGCACCGAGCGGATCTCGGCCGCGAGCACACGAGGCTGCAGCAGCCGGTCCCGCTCGGCCTCCAGGGCGCGCAGGTCCTCCTCGTGCTCGACCGCGATCACTCCGCCCGAGCCCGCCCCGGCGTGCTTGGAGAGGCTGAACACCCCGGCGACCCCGAACGTGCCGAGCTGCCTGCCTTCGACCGTCGTCTCCATGGCGTGGGCGACGTCCTCGATCACGGTCTTGCCGGCGAAGGCGGTCACCCGGTCGGGCAGGCCGTACAGGTTGGTGGTCAGCACGGCGTCGACCAGGTCGAGATCGACGGCGCCGACGTCGATGTTGCCGTCGTCCGGTGAGAGCGGCGCGATGACGGGCCGCAGCCCGGCGGCCAGCACCAGGAAGAGGATCTCGTCGGCGGAGATCGGTGACATCAGCAGCCGCTGCCCGGGAAGACACCAGTGCCGCAGCGCGAGGTAGAGGCCCAGCCGGTTCGACGGCAGGGCCAGGCAGTGACGTCCGGTCCGGGCGGCCACCAGGCCTTCGGGGCTCATCGGCCGCTCACGACGACTGCAGCGAGGTGCGCAGGCGGCCGAAGGTCTTCAGCGCCCGGTCGGCGGTGGTGCGCAGGAGCGGGTTGGCCAGGACCGTGCCACGTGCCTTGCGGACCGGCACGCGCAGCATCCAGTGCAGCCCGGCGCCCGCGCTCGGCCTGGCGATCCGGCCCTCGGCCACCTCGTACTCGCCGTTCTTGAGCTTCTCCTTGTACTCCTTCTCGCCGCGGCCCATGTCGATGACCTCGATCCCCGCCTTCGCGGCCTTCTCGGCCATGGCGAGGTGGTGGATCAGGCCCGGGGAGTACTTGGCGAAGGCGGTGTCGTAGGCGGGGAACCAGCCCGCGAGGGTGGTCGCGGTGCGCAGGCCGAAATGGCCGGCCACCGGGCGCCCGTCCACGTAGAGCATGTCCAGGACACCGCCGAAGCTCTCGGTGTCCGTGGCGAGCAGCCGCTCGACCAGCTCGACGATCCACGGGTGGGCGAACCGGTCGGAACGTCCCGTCCTGCGGTACTGGTCGGTCTTCCAGCCGAGGAGCGTCCGCAGCGCCTCGGTGTCGGTGATGGCGTAGTCGTGTTGGAGCGGTCCTACGTCACGTTGGAGCTTACGCGTCTTGTATGCGGTCGATCGGTAGGTTTTGCCGGAGGTCTGCTTGATCGTCTCGATGTAGGAGTCGTGACCGTCCCGCAGGTCGATGATCGGGGACGGATGGCGGCTGTGCCGCGCTCCCAGCAGCGGCTGCCCGGCCACCAGGTGGTCGAACTCGAACACCCCCAGGCCGCAGGCCCTGATCAGCCGCTGCGGGTCGAGCTCCAGGTCCTTGGCGTACACCAGTCCCTGCGCGTCGGTCAGTCCGGCGGCCACCGGTTTGCCGATGCCCATCGCATGTCGTTCGAACGGGAAGAACCCCACGATGTCGGGGCCGTCGTGCAACACCGCCACCCTGACCTGCTCCTGCAGGTCACCGACGGCGATCGTGAACTCCGGGGATAGGAACGGGCTGTCGAAGGCGGGGTCGGCTTCCTGCAGTTCCCGCCACCTGCCGACATCGGGCTCGGCGAGATCGCGGGGTTGAACGATAGAGACGCGCATGAGCTCCTACTGGGGTGTGCGGTTTCCCCGACGCCTTCCAGCATGGATATGGGCAGGACGTGCGTACGCCCTAAGCATGCAAGACGGCGCGTAATGTAACGGTAAAGGATGTGACGTGCGGCCGGGCCCGCGGGGTGACAACGTTTCGGAGTCTCATTTGAGAGATGCGTCACGGCTGGCGTCCCCATTCGAGTGACGTTCTAATAAAAGGCCATGAGCATCCCTGGCATGGACCCGACCCGCCTGGCCGGGTGGATGGCGGCGAACGTCCCCGACGCCGGGGAGCCGGCCGGTATCCGCCTGATCTCCGGCGGCAGGTCCAACCTCACCTACCTCGTCGAGACCGGGGAGCGCCGCCTGGTGCTGCGCCGCCCGCCGCTGGGACACGTGCTCCCCACCGCGCACGACATGAGACGCGAGTGGCGGGTGATCTCGGCGCTCGCCCCGACCCCGGTCCCGGTGCCGGAACCGGTCGCCTTCTGCGGTGACGAGGACGTGATCGGGGCGCCGTTCTATCTCATGGGGTACGTGGACGGCGTGGCCGTACGCGACGGGGAGCAGGTCGCCGGGCTCACCCCCGGGCAGGCCCGGAGCCTGTCGCGGAGGCTGGCCGAGGTGCTCGCCGCCGTCCACGCGGTGGACTACGAGGAGGCGGGACTGGGCGGGTTCGGCCGCCCCGAGGGATACATGGCCCGCCAGCTGGAGCGCTGGAACCAGCAGTGGGAACGTTCGAAGACCCGTGACCTGCCCGAGCACGACCGCCTGGCGGCCCGCCTGCGCGAGCGCCTGCCCGTCCGCGCGGCCGCGGCACTGGTCCACGGCGACTACCGGCTGGACAACACGCTGGTACGGCTCTCGCCCGACCCCGGCATCCTCGCCGTCGTCGACTGGGAGATGTCCACGCTCGGTGACCCGCTCGCCGACCTCGGCCTGACGCTGACCTACTGGCAGGACCCCGGCGACGAGGAGCGGGCCTCCATCCCGGTGGCCGCGGGGGTGACCGTCGCCCCGGGCTTCCTCACCGCCCGCGAGTTCGCCGCCCACTACGCCGAGGTCTCCGGCGCGGACCTGGCCGACCTGGACTTCTACGTGGCGTTCGGCAACTACAAGCTGGCGGTCATCGTGGAGGGCATCCACGCCAGGTTCCGGCAGGGCAAGACGGTCGGGGAGGGGTTCGAGAACATCGGCGAGGCCGTCCCCACGCTTCTGCGGCGAGCGGCCCGAGCGCTGGAGGGGTGACGTCCGGCCGGGCGGGAAGGCCGTTGCGGTGACCATGGGTTACCTGTCGGGTGGGAATCTGCGATAGAAGTTTCAAGAGTTCTGCAAGTCAGCCCGGATAGCGTGACGAGCGGTCGATAACGCTTGTCTGTGAACCGGGCTGGGGCGCGGTCACGTCCGTTGTCGCTGTGGAACGCTTCAAAAGGACCGGTGGCCAGGATCGAGGACGAGCGTTGATACCGACGAACGGACGGCACCAGCAACGGCGCCCGAGCTGGCCGGTCGCGCTGGGGGCGGGGGTCGTCGCGCTGGCGCTCCTCGTCGGGATCGTCATCATGGCGATCAAACCGGGCAGGCTCAGGGGGCAGGTCGTCGCCATCCCCCCGGCGCAGCCCGCGCCCGTCCTGCAGGAGCCTCCCGCCACCGAGAGCTGGCCGCGCTGGGGCTTCACCCACACCGAGGTCAGCGCCGACGCCGAGCCGGACGAGGTCGCCGACGCCGCCTCGCACATCCTCAGCCGGGTCCCCCTGCTCCAGAACCAGCACATCATGGGCTGGGGCGCGGACAACCCCGAGCCCGTCCCGGGCAAGTACGACTTCCGCAACCTCGACCGCCGGCTGGAGTTCATGGCCGGCTCGCAGGCCGTGCCCATCATCACGCTGTGCTGCGCCCCCGACTGGATGAAGGAGGGCGGCAGCGAGGGACGCACCGACTGGGGGGCGCTGGAGGCCCCGCCGCAGCGGGCGAACTTCGACGACTTCGCCAAGCTGGCCGCGACGGTGGCCAAGCGCTACCCCACCGTCAAGCACTTCATGGTCTGGAACGAGTTCAAGGGTTTCTGGAACCCGACGACCAACCGCTGGGACGCCGAGGCGTACACCGAGCTCTACAACAAGGTCTACACCGCGTTGAAGGCCGTGGACGACGACATCAAGGTCGGCGGGCCCTACATCCCGATCGTGAGCAACAAGGGCGGTGGCGGTTCGGAGCTCCAGGGCGACTGGGGCGTCGTCGACCAGCGTGACCTCGACGCCGTCGAGTACTGGATCGAGCACAAGAAGGGCGCCGACTTCATCGTGATCGACGGCGCCTCGATGACCAAGGACGCCGGGCTTCAGCCCGACGAGTTCGCCGCGCTCGGCAAGTTCTCCGCCGTCACCACCTGGCTCAGGCAGAAGAGCGGTGGCCTGCCGGTCTGGTGGGCCGAATGGTACGTCGAGCCCGACAACTCCGACTGGACCGAGGAACGCCGTACGGCCGTGCAGACGGTGGCCATGATGGAGTTCGCCACCGGCGGCGCGACCACCGCCCTCTACTGGAGCCCCCAGCGCAAGGCGGGCGAGGACTGCCCCGGTTGCCTGTGGCGCCCCGGAGAGGGGGAGGAGCTGCCGATGGCGGGCGTCCTGAGCGGCTTCACCAGGTGGTTCCCCGCCGAGACCCCGCTGGTGACGGTCACCTCCTCCGACCCCAAGGTGCGGGTGCTGGCCCAGGAGCGCCAGCTCGTGATGGTCAACACCACCGACGCCGACGTGTCCGCGACGGTCGACGGCAGGCGGTTCGACCTGAAGCCGTACGAGGTCAGGTGGAGCGAGCGGAGCGGCGCCTGAGCGGGCGCTAGGCGAGGGGGACGGCCGCTGCGGGAGCGGTGCGGGAGGGCCTGCGCCAGTTGGTGAACCAGCGCAGGAACCACTCGACCGGCCCGTAACGGTGGCCGCGCAGCCACGCCCCGCTGTAGGCGGCCTGGACCACGAAGATCACGACGGCGATCGACGCGACGGAGAGCGGGCTGAGCCGGTCGACCAGGCCGAGCCCGTAGCCGGTGAAGATCAACGAGCAGATCAGGGACTGGGTGAGGTAGTTGGTCAGCGCTATCCGCCCCGGCGGTACGAGCACGGCGGTCAGGCGCGGGGCCGAGGGGAGCAGGCGCAGCAGGGTCGCCGCGTACGCGGCGGCCAGCAGCGGCGCGGTGACCAGGTCCACCGCCTGGCCGAGCATGTGGTAGGCGCTCCCGCCGCCGGACCAGGTCGAGTGCGCGTAGATCAGCGCTCCGGCGATGCCGACCGGGAAGCCGATCCACTGGAGCCTGCGCAGCCCGGCGGTGTGCCCGGACAGGTCGGCGAACAGTTTCCTCTTGCCGACGGCCACTCCGATCAGGCAGGCGGCGAGCACCGCGGGCCCCTGGAAGAGCACCCGCAGTACGACGATCTTGCCGAGCTTGTGCAGGTGCTCGGAGATGATCATGGAGGCCGAGCTCTGCAGGGCCGCGTCCGACCTGGCCGCCTCGACGGCGCCCCCGGCAACGGTCCCCGAGGCGTCGGCGCCGAGCAGCGCCAGCCCGGCCAGCAGGACGAACCCCATCGCCAGCATCATGGTCAGCCCGATCGCGACCATCACCGCGGTGCGCGGCCTGATCCTCCGTACGGCCAGCAGCACCAGCCCCACCACGGCGTAGGTGGCCAGGATGTCCCCGGGGAACAGGAACACGGCGTGGGCCAGGCCGAGCAGGAGCAGCCCGAGCAGACGGCGCAGGAACCGGGGGACGAAGGCCGCTCCCGAGGCGGCCGCCGAGTCGATCTGGAGGGTGAAGCTGTAGCCGAAGAGGAAGGAGAAGAGCAGGTAGAACTTGTTCTCGAAGAAAACGGTGACGACCCAGCGCACCTCCCAGTCCAGCGGCGCGGAGAAGGCGGGCTCGGCCAGGCCCGCCATCCGGTACCCCGAGGCGAGGTAGGCGATGTTGACCACCACGATGCCGAACAGCGCGAACCCGCGCAGGGCGTCGACGGCCGCGATCCGCCGGGCCGGAGCGACGGGGGGCGTGGCGGTCCCCACCGGGCCACGGTGCTTTCCACTGACCATCGAACCGCCCCTCAACGTACCGTGTGACACCACACGCCCCCCGGCGAATAGTGATTCGATGTGCCCGGGGGCTGGAGGCCCCCGGGGATTTCGTCCTACTGGAGCTGGCTGAAGCCGATGACGATGAAGCGTTCGACGATCACCGCCACAGCCAGGAGGAACGCCGGCGCCGCGACGAACAGGATGCGCCGCCTCGTTCTGGGGGCACGGTCGAGACCGCGCAGCCGGTACATCTCGTAGGCGAACAGCGCGATCCAGGTGACGCCCAGGGCGGCCAGGCCGATCGGGGTCATGGGTGAACCGCGGTCGCCGAACCCGGTCAGGGGCCGGGGCTGGGGGATCTCGGCATTCTTTGGATATGTCCTCAGCGTGTAGACGGCGGCGTCCTCGCTGTCGAAGACCCGCTTGAACTCCTTGGAGGAGTCGAGGGCGGCGCGGAAGCGTTTCTCCCAGTCGGCCGGGAAGCCGTGGTTGAGCTGCAGGTACGCGGCCTGTCCCCGGCTGGCGACGAGATAGGTGTTGGGCGGCATCATGCGGAACATGTCGAGCACCGAGGAGAGCTGGGCGGGGTTCTTGTCCACCAGCACCTGCCGGTATTCGATCTTGTCGAAGTCGCGTTCACCCCACGGAATGCTGGGTGTGACCTCGTTCCCGACGGTCGGAACCAGGAACAGCACGCGACCGCTGGGCTCGTCGTGCTTGTAGATGTAGTGCATCGCCTGGACCTCGCCGCTGGAGACCCGTTCGAACTGCTCGTTGCCGTAGCGGGCGACCAGGAAGGACATCGACAGCACCAGCGCGAACCCCGCGGCCAGCAGCAGGGAGATCCGGCGGGTCAGGTTCGGGTCGAACCGGATGTTGCGCTTGCGGATCGGCACCGTTTCCTCGGGGGCCTCCGCCGTACCGGCCGGGAGGTTCGGGAAGAACGCGTAGGAGGCCAGGATGCAGGCTCCGGGCAGCGCGAACAGGTAGATCCGCAGACCGATCTCGCCGCCGTAGCTCTGCAGCCCCAGGGCCAGGACCGGCACGCACAGCAGGAGCAGGGCGGCCCGGTCGCCCACCCCGCGGCGCAGGCGGCGCAGCAGGCCGGTGGCGGCCAGCAGCAGGATGACGGCGCAGATGCCGAGACGGGCCATCAGCACGATCGCGTGCCTGCCGTCGCTGCCCTCGATCCGGTCGCCGGTGTTGCTCTGGAGGTTCTCCAGGATCCTGCCCAGGCCGCCGAAGAGCTGGTCGATGTGCCCGCTCCAGAAGGTGACGGTCTGGTAGCTGATCCAGGCCAGCACCATCAGTCCCAGGAAGAACGGCAGGCCCCAGCTGAGCGAGGTGCGCCGCAGCAGGATCAGGCCGGTCAGCACGCCCAGCATCATGAACGGCGTGATCTGGTGCGAGGCCGTGGCGGTCCCGAACAGGCCGATCAGCACGATGAGCATGATCGACCGGTCGTACACGCCGGTGGAGTGGGTCAGCTCGCCCGGGGTCAGCCCGTCCAGCCGGGCCAGCAGCCGCCGGATCCGGCCCTTGGGGGGCGCGGTCCCGTCACGGGGCTCCACCTTGCCGAACCAGCGCAGCACGATCGCCACGAAGGCGAGGTAGATCGCGTAGGTGAAGCCCTGGGGAGAGAAGTAGTCCTGCCCGATCCACTGGACGATGACGAACAGCAGCGCGGCGAACCACCGCGCGCGGGTGGTCGCCACCACCTGGCGCAGGATCAGCACGAACGGCAGCAGGTAGAGCAGGTTGGACAGCAGTGGCGTCCACCGCAGGATCGTCGTCAGGTCGGTGACGCCGGCGGCCTTCGTGACGAACCCGACCAGCGCGAAGAATCCCGGCCACGCGAAGCGGGCGTCGAGGATGGGGGAGGAGGTTCCCGTGCGGTTGATGAACTCCACGAAGCCCGCGTGGACGTAGGCGGTGTGGAAGCGGGGCGTGTCCTCGATCAGGGCGGCCGCGCCGTGCAGGGCGAAGGTGATCGCCGCGATCTGGAAGAGCAGCAGGAACTTGCGGTCGGTGTTCTGCGCGATCGTGACGAAGAAAGCGGTGATCATCAGCAGGATCGCGGCGAACGCGGTCCCGGGCAGCGCCGAGATCAGTCCCAGGCCGTCGATCTGCGTGAGGTCCACACCGCGCAGCGGTCCCGGCGCGACGCGCAGGGCCAGCACGTACATGATCAGGCCCTCGACGGTGAGCAGCGGCGGCAGCCACGTCCCCGCCGACCGCATCAGCCTCGTCGCCCACGAGGACCCGTCCGCGGAGGTCGAGCCCCCCGAGCCCCCCGAGCTCTCTGAGCCCCCCGGGTCCCTGGCGGTTCCCGGGGCCTGGACGGCCGTCCGGGCGGCCGCTCCGGCGCCGGACGGGCCGGATGAGACGGACGGGGTGACCGGGGCGGCCGGCGGGGCGCTCGCCGCGGCGTCGGCCGGGCCCTCCATCGGGCCGTCCACCGTACGGTCCGCCGGGTCGTCCACCGTGCTGTCCGCCGTCTCCCAGAGCCTGGCCGCCGCCGCCCAGGGGACGTCGCCCTCCCCGGGGCTCTCCTCCGGCTCGCCGGAGCCCGGGGCCGGGACGCCCGCCGTGGCTGAGGCGCCCGCCGGGGCCGGGCCGCGCCCGTTCTCCTCGCCCTCCCGGGACGGCGGGTCCTCCGGGTCCTCCGGGGCGCCGATCCCGGAGATGTCGATGATCGAGGTGTCCCTGGCGGAGGTGTCCGAGACCGAGGTGTCGGTGACGGACGCGCCCGTGACGGAGACGTCGGTGACGGAGACGTCCGTGACCGAGGCGTCCACGATGGAGGCGCCGGTCTCGGGGGTCTCCTCCTCCGTCTCCGGCGCGTCCCGCCGGGGCTCCGGTGCCGCGGAGGACGGCTCCCGGTGGGAGGGGAGGGTGGGGATGCGGAAGACGGCCGTCGCCGACGGATCGTCGTCGTCCTCCGTTCCGCTGAAGGGCTCGCCGGACGTCCCTGCGGGCGCCTCGGCGGAGGCGTCCGCGGACTCCTCGGTGGCCGCCTCGGGGGGCGTCGCGTCGCCGGGCCGCTCCTCGGACCCGATGCGCGCCCTCTCCGGAGACGAGGGGCGGCCCGAGCCGTTCCCCTCCACCTCGGCGGCCTCCGTGGCCTCCGCTGTCACGTCATTACCCGACCGTTGCCTCACGTCTAACATCATGGCGGCTATGCGGACCCGGCCGTGACGGTTGATTGCGAGCTGTCGCCGCTATTGAGCATTTTGCGAAGTCCTGGAAAGATCAGCGCGGCGATCAGGAGCTCGCTCAGCAGCAGCGCGTAGCCCACCGCGTTCACCCCGGTGTGCGGGAACAGCACCAGGGTGCCGGTGAGCACGAGAACCGCCAGCGACACCTGGACGAGGGCCAGCCTGCGGGCCTGTCCCAGGGCGCGCAGGCCGCTCAGATAGATCTCGATCAGCACGCGGGGGAGCACCGCCAGGGACATCAGCTGCAGCAGCAGCGTGCCCCGGTCGGCGAAGCCGGAGCCGAAGATCCGCAGGATCAGGGGAGCCGCGAGAATCGTCACAATCACGATCGGGACAATGATCATGAGGGCCCGGCGGAGCGCCCTGCGCGAGTTCGACGCCAGCCGCTTCCTGTCGAAGGAGCCCTCGACGGTGAGCGAGGTGGCCATGTTCATCGCCAGCAGCTCGATCAGCGAGCCCAGCGTGTGGGCCATGGAGAAGTAGCCGAAGGTGACCTCGTCGACCCTGGCGGCGATCAGGACCGGGATCAGGTAGACGCTCGCCAGGATCGACAGCGTGCCCGGATAGTCGCCCGACAGGAACCGGCCGACCTCGCGGAAGGCGAGCGGCCTGGATCCGGTCTCGGTCTCCCTGGCGTGCCGGGGGATGACCTTCCTGAAGAGCAGGAGGTTGATCGGGATCAGGGCCATTGCGGCGGGGATGATCCACGAGACGAAGATGCCGTCGCGGGGCAGCGCGAACGCCAGCCCGACCAGCATGGCCATCTTGACCAGGCCGTAGCCGAGGCTGCTCACCGGCACCCAGGTGGCCTTGCGGAGCCCGGCCAGGGTCACGTCCTCCAGCGTGAACACCGACCAGACCAGCACCGCGGCCAGGAAGAACAGGCCGGGTCCCAGGCCGCCGAGCGAGGCGTAGGTCGGCCCCCACCACGGCAGCGTGATCAGGAACCCGAGCGCCGCGGTCACACCGGTGGCTCCGGCGATCGCGTACGCCCGGACGATGAGCCCGGGGGTGCGCCGGCCCGCCACCGGGATGAACCTGGCCAGCGCCCCGACGAACCCCAGCGCGGTCAGCGAGGCGAACAGCCGCATGGCGGTGATCACCGCCTGGCCCCTGCCGAAGTCCGCGGGCGCGTAGAGCCGCGCGGCCAGCCACCAGTAGCCCATGCCGAGGACGGCTGTGATCGCGGTGTTGGCCATGAGCGCGTAGCCGTTGCGGAACAGGGGGTTGCGAAGGTCGTGCAGTAACCTCTGCCGCAACCCGGCGATCCGCCCTCCGGAGCGTTCGCCCACCGTCGCGCTCATGTCCCTACCTCCCCCCACGTCCGCGGACGTGTTCTCACGCGAGGCCGCGCACCCGGCGCAGGCCGTACCGGGTCCGCCTGACGACGGCGTAGCCCTTCGTCAGCACGCGTTCCTTCATGTAGATCAGCGGGACCTGACTGCCCTCGACCGCCCGGCCGAACATCTTCATCGAGGTGCCGTCGGTGACCGTCAGGCGCGGCAACGCGAGCACGTCGTGCCTGTCGGCGGCGATCGCGTTGTTCACCGCGCAGGCGGCCCAGTATCCGGCGCGCCTGACCTCGCGCCTGACCCGCGCGCTGGAGTAGCCGTACGGGTAGGCCATGGTCGCGACCGGGGCACCGATCTTGTCCTCCAGCAGGGCCTTGTTGCGGCGCAGCTCCTGGCGGAGCAGGTCGTCGGGCAGCTGGTCGAGCTGGGGATGGCTGTGGCTGTGGCCGCCGATCTCGATGCCGCAGGAGGCGGCCTCGCGGGCCTGGCTCCAGGTCAGCATCGTGTCGAGCGGCCTGCCCGCGGCGTCCTTGCCCGCGTCCCTGACCCAGCCGCTGGTCAGGAAGACCGTCGCGGGGAAGTCGTAGCGCTCCAGCACGGGCAGGGCCTCGCTGTGGAAGTCGGCGTAACCGTCGTCGAAGGTCACCACGACCGGGCGCTCGGGCAGGGAGCGCCCGTTGTTCCTGTGCAGCGAGGCGATCAGGTCGGCCACGGTCAGCGGCGTGAAGTCGCGCTCCTTCAAGTAGGAGAGCTGCTCGGCGAACCCCGACGGCCGTACGGCCAGCGGCCTGGTCTCGGGGTTCGGCCGGTCGGAGATCGAGTGGTACATGAGGATCGGGACGCGGATCACGACTTCGCCGCCTTCAGCCGGAGAGAGCCGACGACGTATCCCCAGGTGGTCCAGGCGAGCCCGACCACGATCGCGCCGGCCCTGCCCAGTCCCGACGGGTCGCCGCGCAGCGCCTCCCCGACCCCGCGCAGCGCGCCCAGCGGCAGCGCCTTCAGCGCGTGCGCCCGCTCGCTCGAGAGCCCGTCACCGGCGCCGACGCTCTGTGTGACCAGGGCCTTCGACAGCCCCTCGGCGTAACACCGGGAGCGGAAGTAGGCGAACCGGGAACGTACGGCGGGCACCTTGTGGCCGATCACCGCATCCGGCTCGAACAGCATCACCGCGCCGGGGATCCGCTGGGAGAGCCGGATGCAGAACTCGGTCTCCTCACACCCCAGGGGCCTGGGCTTGCGCCCCTGCACGCTGCGGCCGATTCCCGTGTGGAACCCGCCGACCTGGCCGACGAGTTCCCTGCGGAAGGCGGCGTTGCCGCCCATGACGTTGCGGATCGGCGCCCGGTCCGTGGGCATGCCCCGATAGGTGCAGCCCACGGTCCAGTCGAACTCGTGGGGAAACCAGCCGGGACGGTGTCCCGTCGCCCACAGCGGCCTGGTCAGCCCGCCCACCCCCACGACGGCCGGGTCCTGGAAGCCCTCCTCCAGTGCTTCCAGCCAACCAGGTTCCGCTATCGCGTCGTCGTCCAGATAGGCCACGATGTCGCCGGAGGCGGTGGCGGCGCCGGTGTTCTTGCCACCGGACAGCCCCTTCTCCTGTGTGTTCTCCACCACGATCGCCCGGGGGTACTCCCGCTTGAGCCTCAGGTGCAGGTCCGGGTTGTAGTCGACCACGAGGATGATCTCGTGCGGCTCGCGCCGCTGCCTCTCGACCGACTCGACGGCCGCCCGGATGTCCTCCCAGCGTTCCTCGGTGTAGACACAGATGACGACACTGGTCTTCATGGCTATGCGGCGCCCTGGTCCGCCGCGGGGGTCGCGGCCGCGGGTTCGGGGGCGGCGGTGGCGGGGCTGCCGCGCCACTCCCTGATGATGGTCTTCAGCACCCGGATGCCGTCGCGGACCGCGTGCAGGTTGCTCTCACCGTGGATCCGGCAGCGCTCGTGGCTGGGCACCTCGTGGACCTTGAGCCCGGCCTTGGCCGCCCTGATGTTCATCAGGGTCTCCACCTCGAAACCGTCGCAGTCGAGGTTGAGCACGTCCAGGTGGCGTGCCCAGAAGGCGTTGTAGCCGTAGCACAGGTCGCTGTAGTTGGTGCGGTAGATCCTGTTCACCAGGCCGGTCAGCACCTTGTTGCCGAACTTGCGGTTGAAGGTCAGGTCGTCGCTGCCCCCGCCCGCCGCGTAACGCGAGCCCTTGACGAAGTCGGCCCCGGTGACCAGGGCGCCCACGAACTGGATGATCTCCCGGCCGTCGGTCGAGCCGTCGGCGTCGATCATCACGATGATGTCGCTGGTGCAGGCGGCGAACCCGGCGGCCAGCGCGTTGCCCTTGCCCTTGCCGGTCTGGGTGACCACCCGCACGTTGGGACGGAGCCTCTTGGCGACGGCGACCGTGTCGTCGACGGAGTTGCCGTCGACCAGCACGATCTCGTCGATCCACTGCGGCAGCGTGGCGAAGACGTGCGGGAGGTTCTCCGCCTCGTTCATGGCGGGGACCACGACGCTGACGGTCGGCGAGATGGCCATGTGAGGAGTGATCGGGGTGAACCGCTCAATCGGTGGCATCGCTCGCAAGGGAGGCTTGGCGTTGTGCTTGACGATGTCGGGACTCATGAGATCTGTCCTTCCGGGTGGGCGGTCGTCGGAGACGACTGACGGGAGGACCCGGGGCCAACCACAGCCTGAGAGAACGGCGGGAATGGCAAATGCGATGAGGGATGCATGGGAGGGTCCTGGCGGATGGTGGGCGGTGCGTGAGCGGAAGCGGGCCTAGCCCACTCCCCATGGTTCCTTGACGACGCCGGAGGCTGATTGGTTCTGCGCGGAGGTGCGCATACGGCCGAAACCTTTCAGCACTCGATCGGCAAGGCGATATAAGTGAGGACGGTCCGTGACGATGGTGCGTGCCTTGTTGACCGGGGTGCGGCCCATCCAGTGAACCGCCGCCGTCGGTGACGGGCGGGAGATGCGTCCCTCGGCGACGAACAGGTCGCCGCTCTTCAGCCAGCCCTTGTACTCGCGGCCGCCCTTGCCCATGTCCACCTGGCGCAGACCCGCGTTGGCGGCGTGCTCGGCCATGTGGAGGTGGTGCATGATGCCCGGCGAGTATCGGGCGAACTCGATGTCGTAGGCCGGGAACCAGCCCACCAGGGTGTGCGCGGTACGCAGGCCGAAGTGGCCCGCGACGGGGGTGTCTCCGGCGTAGACCATGGTCAGCACACCGGAGAACGTCTCGGACCTCTCGGCGTGCATCTCGTCGAGCAGCCGGACGATCCACGGCTGGGCGAAGCGGTCGACACGACCGGTCCGCCGGTACTGGTCGGACTTCCAGTTCATGAGCGTGCGCAGGGTCCCGGCGTCGGCGGAGTCCCACTCGAAGCGGATCTCGCCGTGCTCGCGACCGAACTTCCGCTCCTTGTAGCGGACGGTTTTGTAGTTTTTGGGGGAGTTCGTCTTCACCTGGTCGATATAAAAGTCGAAGCCCGAACTGAGGTCCATGACCGGTGCGGGCCGTACGTCCGACTGGTGGGCGGCGAACGTCGGCTGGCCCGCGACCATGTGGTCGAAGTCGAAGACCGAGAGCCTGCAGGCGCGCAGCAGCGTCCTGGCGTCCAGCTTCAGGCCGGGAACCGAGATCAGGCCGTGGCAGGTGGTCAGGAAGCCCCCGAGGGGCTTGCCGATCCCGAAGTTGTGGCGCTCGTAGGGGAAGAACCCGACGATCTTGCCGCCGTCCTGGATGACGGCCACCCGGACGTAGTCACGGAGACGGCCCATGGCCAGGGCGAACTCGACGGAGAGAAAAGGGTTGTCGAGGGACGGGTCCGCCCCCTGCAACTCCCGCCATCGGGTTATCTCGGACTCCCCGAGGTCACCGGGGCGAACAACGACGATGTTCACCTTGACCTGGCCCCCTGTTCGGTCTGCAAGCTTCCGCTCCCCCGGTACAACACGCGTAGTACGTATATGAAGCCGCCGAGCACCGCGATCGTCGCCACTCCGGCACGTGGCGACCATGCTCCAAAAGACAGCATGGCAACGGCAAGGAGAACGTTCACTACCAAGCTTGCCGCCGCCCCCACCGATAGTGCCGCAAGAGGGTCACGATCACGCAACAGTCCTACCACTGCCGCACCCGGTACCACCAAAAGGAACAGCGGGGTCAAGACGAGACGGAGGGGGGTGTCGATCCCGGCCAGCGCGATCACGGCCCCCGCCACGCACGCAAGGGTGAGCGCCCATCTGAGCACCTTGCGGTTGGTCGACATCTCCTGGCTCCCCGGTTGATGGTGGCGTGATCGATCGCCCATTCATGGGATCAATCACTCCGCACGGACGTCAATGCCGACGTTTGGCATCAGCCCATGGTTTACCGGATCGCAAAGAGATGTGACGGCGTTATCCAAGGCGAGGTCAAAAGGATCAGGTCGTCTCCGCCTCCTGGCCCGGGGCCGGGGAGGGGGCCTGTGTCGGCTCCGGAGGCGGGTCGCCGGCCGGCTCGGAGGCCTGTGGTGCAGGGGTTTCCCACGATATCGCGCAACTGGAGCCGCCACCGGCCGAGGTGAACGAGACGCGTCCGGAGCCGCTCACGTCCGGGTCGGAGACAGTGATCCAAATCACGCCCGTGGCACCGGCCCTGAGCCGTCCCCGCCGGGGGTGGACGGAGATCCCGTCCGAGGTGATCGCCGACCACGAGATCGCGGTGTTGCGCGCGGTGAGGCGGATCCGTCCCGTGCCCTGTTCGATCTCCGTGGGGCAGGAGACGGCCAGCCGCGCGGCCACGGGCGGCGCGGTGGGCGTACGGCCGGCGCGGGGGCGCTCGGCAGTGGGGCGCCGGGGCGGCGGCGTGACGCGGCCGGGAGTCGGGGCGGCCGTCCCGGTCCGGCCGCCTTTCCCGGTCCGCTCGGTCCTGCGGGGAGAGGACGTCGGGGTGGGGAGCGGCTCGGCCGGTTCGCCGGAACCCCGTCCGGTCTCCCGCCCCGGAACCGGCGCCGACTCCGGGACGGACGTTCCCGGGGCGGTGGGGGTCGGGACGGGAGACGGGGCGGGACCCGTGCTCCGCGCCGCCTCGGCGCGCGCGCCCTGACCGCCCGCCACGTCGTGACCGGTGATCACGATCAGGATCCCGGTGGCCACCAGCACGCAGAGGGCGGCGACGATGACGGGGATCACCCGCCGGGTGCGACCGCGCCGTCGCGCGGCCTCCGCGCGCCGGGCCGCGCCCGCCGTGCGTCGTGGGCCGTCCGGGGCACGCCGTGCCTCGGGCGCGGTGTTCCGGTGCTCCCCCGCCTCGCTCGCCGTGCCCGTCCGCCTCGTCCCGGTGCCCCCGGTGCCGGTCCTTCCGCGGGCTCGCGCGCGTCCCCCGGCGGTGACGGGAAAGCCGGCCCGGTCGAAACGGTCGCCCGCCGAGGCGATCGAGGCGCGCGTCGCGGCCGACTCCGGGCTCACGCAGGTCTCGATGACGCGGCGGCGCAGGGAGAGCGGCGGGAGGGCGGGCGGCACCAGGTCGAGCAGCCCGTCGGCCGAGACGTGCCGGTTCCGGCGCTCCGTGCAGACCTCGCAGCGGCCGATGTGGCCGGACAGCCGCCTGCGCAGCATGGTGCTGAGCGGTCCCTCCCACGAGTCGACCATCGCCGACAGGTCGGGGCAGTGGGCCCGCCCGACCCTGGCCAGCACCACGGCGGCCGCGGCGTTCTCCAGGTGGTCACGGGCCCGCTTCACCGCGGCCGTCACCTGCCGCGAGGTCAGCCCGAGCGCCAGGCCGGCCTCTCCGGCGCCCAGGCCGTGCCGCAGCGACAGCTCCAGCGCCTGGCGTTCCCGCTCGCCCAGCTCGGCCAGTGCCTCGTGCACCAGCTCGGTCAGCTCCCGTCCACCGGGGTCGCCCGGGCCGCCGGGATCGTCCGGCGCGGGGCCCCGTCGTCCCCGGGGCGCGGATCCGCACCGGGCGCGGGTCAGCGCGTACAGCCACGGGCGCAGGCGGCCCGGCTCGCGCAGCCGTTCCGCGCATGTCACCGCGGTGACCAGGGCGTCGTGCACGGCGTCGGCCGCGGCGCCCCGGTCGCCCAGCAGCGAGCTCGCGTAGTCGTTGAGACGTTCGGCGTAGGAGTCGTAGAGATCGGCGGGCGCCGTGGCGTCGGCGCGCCGGAGCGCCTCAACGAGTCGCTGGTCGTCGGTTCGGCCGACGGCCGGCCATCCGGGCACGGATGTTCCTTCCCATAGACGGATTCGTTCACGGGCCATGCCCGAGACCCCACACGCGTAGGACGCCACCTCGCCGTAAGGGGTTGTCCTAATCCGCCGATACCATGCCCACCCGGTATGAGCTGGTAAAACTGTGTTAATTGGGGCTTGTGGGGCTCGTGCCGTACGAGGGAAGAAAGATCAGCAGTGGGGCGCGCAGAGACGGCGTTTCATGCCCTCCAGGAAGAACCTGCGGACCTCGCCGATGTCCTTGGCGATGTAGGCGTCGCCGCCGGTCGCCCTGGCCAGCGCGTCCATCTGGCGCTTGCCTTTGGGGGCGTCCGGGCCGAAGGCGATGATCAGGACGCTGACCGGTCTCTCCGGGTTGTACCGCTGCTTCAGAATCCTCAGGATCTCCTGGTTGGAGATCCCGCCGTCGGGGTCGTCGTTGCCCGCGCCGTCGGTGAGGATCACCACCGTGTTGATCTTGTCGCCCTGGTACTCCTCCGTCATCCGCTTGTAAGCGGCGGCGAGGGTGTCGTTGAGCCCGGTGTCGCCGGTCTCCCTGGCCTTCGTCGCGGCCAGTCTCCTGGTGATCAGGTCCTTGCGCAGGACGCCGTCCAGGTTCTCGGTCAAGGGGCCGACCGAAACCAGCTCGCGGTAGTCCAGGCCCCGCCCGTCGAGGTGCGTGGAGAACTCCCAGACCCCGATCTCGCTCTTGGCGGGGAACAGCTTGATGCCCTCCGTGGCGATCCGTGTGATCGCCTGCATCCGGGTCAGGCCGGTTCCCGGCACCGGCAGCGCCATGGTGCCGGAGACGTCCAGCAGGGTGAGCAGCCTGGTGCCGAGGTTCAGGCGCGACCACGACTGCGACAGCTTCGCGACGGTCCCGGCGTCGGGCGTCGGCAGCGTCCGGGGGGCCTTGGCCTGGAAGCCGCCGGTGCCGGACAGCGCCGCGCCGCCCTCGCCGTCCGGGGTGCGGAAGCCCTGGTCTCGGAGGTCCTTGCCGGCGGCCTGGGTGCCGAGCTCCTCCTGGAAGGCCTGCGCCGCCCGGCGGGCCGTCGCGTCCCCCGTGGTGATCACCAGCGGGTAGTCGAGGTCGATCGTGCCCTCGGCCGGGTACAGCGGAACGATGGGGTCCCGCGGCTTCTTGACGCTGTCGAAGGCCCAGACGCCCTGCTCGGAGGCGACGCCGATCGGCACCCTCCTGCCCTTGACACCGAGGCTGGCCAGCAGCGCGTCCTGGTCGCGGACGGTCGATCCGGCGAGCGTCTTGAGCGCGCCGACCAGTTCCTCCTGCCCGACGCCCGAGGCCGTGGCCGTCCCCGAGGCGGCGAGCAGCGCGCCGAGTCCCGCGGCGTTGAGGGAGGGGTCCAGCGCGAGCGCGCGCACCCGGCGGCCGGGACTGTCGGCGCCGGTCACGTTCGCGGCGCCGAGCATGCCCTTCCAGCTCGCCCCGCCGAGATCCCTCCTCAGCTCCGGGACCGCCGAGGCCGGGGCGGCCAGCACGATGGGGGAGCGGGCGACGGACGGTCCGGGGGCGGGGGCCTGCGGGTTCTTCGCCCGCAGGCCGGTCACCCACAGCGACGAGTCCGGGATCCACACGTCCATCGCCCCGACCTCGCCGCCGTTGCCGCCCAGCCCCGAGGCCACGGTCGCCGGGACGCCCTTGGTCACCGTGACGGCGACGCACCTGCCGTCGACCTCGTGGGCGGCCCGGGTGAAGCGTTCGGCGATCCGGGACACGGCGGGCTGGACGTCGGGTGAGGCGGTGATCCGCAGCGCGATCTCGCCGCCCGCGCACCCGCGGTCCCGGTTGATGATCACGAAGGCGGCGACGCCGAGCAGCACCGCGAGGGCGACGGATCCGGCCAGCGGAGCCAGTATCGCGCCGAACCCGCCCCGGCGGCGCCGGGGAGGCAGGTTGTAGCCGTCGTCGAGCTCATCCGTCCGGTGACGTCCGCTCACGATGCCCTCTTCGGTGTCGGTGTCCTGAAGCTAGCGGGTCACCTTATACGGAGGTTCTCCGCAATGTTCACGGAACTGTACTGGGAATGCTTATTGCGGCAAAACACCCTTTCTGCTGCACCTATCACCTTGGGTGATCACTGTGAAGCTCTGTGTCGCATGAGGAAGAGCAGGTCAGGAGTGATGACGTGGCACACCGGACGCTGTGCGTCCACGATGCGTCCGCGGCGCGTCCGCCGCCCACGGCCTCGTCGCGGCGGGATCGGCCAAGAGGCACGGTCGGCGGCGTAGTCTCCCCGGGGGGAAGAGTCAGCAGATCATCGGGGGAAAATCCGTGCCGTTCACGCCCAGCCACGTCGCCGCCGTGCTGCCGTTGATCTCCTCGGCGAGGATCCGCAGGTTCCTCGATCCGTGGGCCCTCGCCCTGGGGGCGATGGTGCCGGATCTGCCGATCTTCTTCTCATTCCTGCCCGACTACATGATCTGGCACTCTCTCAGGGGCGTCTTCACGATCGACCCGTTCGCGGTCGTCGTGCTGCTCGGGCTCTTCCACCTCCTGTTCCGCGACCCCCTGATCGCGCTGCTGCCCGCCCACCTCGTCGGCAGAGCCGCCTCGCTGGCCCCCGGCGGGTACGGCCCGCGGCGGCTGCCCGCCATGGTCGCGGGCGGTGTCGTCGGAGCCTTCAGCCACAAGCTGTGGGACTCCTTCACCCACTCCTACAGCCAGGGCGTGTGGGGCTGGGAGTGGCTGTCCGCTCCGGCCGTCGGCCCGCTGCCGGTCTTCCGCGTGCTGCAGTACCTGTCGACCGTGGCCGGCCTGGCCGTCGTGGCCTGGTGGGCCCGGCGCGGGCTGTCCCGGATGGAACCGGCCGCGACCCCCGAACGGCTGGCGCTCCCCGGCCTGGTACGGCGCGGCGTGGTCCTGCTGACGGTGGCCTCGGCCCTGATGGGCGCGGCGGTGTGGCCGAGGATCTATCCCGCGTCGAGCAGGATCGAGCTGATCACCAGGATGGGCGCGGGGGTGGTCGTCGGCTGCTGCGCGTTCCTGGTGGTGTACGCGATGATGTGGCAGCTCAAGCGGGTCATGGCAGTATTTCAGGGTGCCTAACGCCTCAGATCCCCGTCTGGCCGACTACGCGGGCCTGCGCGACGTCGAGCTGCGCAAGAGCCTGGAGGCCGAGCACGGCCTGTTCATCGCCGAGGGGGAGAAGGTGATCCGCAGGGCCGTCGCGGCCGGTTACCCGGTGCGTTCGGTGCTGCTGACCCGTCGCTGGGCCGACTCCCTGGCCGACCTGCTCGACACGCTCGGCGACCGGGTCCACGTGGTGGACGACGACGCCATGGAGGCGATCGCCGGGTTCCCGGTCCACCGGGGCGCCCTGGCCGCGATGGACCGTAAGAGGCTGCCCGCGGTCACCGAGATCCTGCGCGGCGTCGCGGCCCCCGGCGACGGTGAAGACGGCGCCCCCCACGTGGCGGGCGCCGTTCCCGGTGACGCGGAGGACGGCGGATCCCGTACGGCGGGCGCCGCTCCCGGCGGCGAAGGCGGTGAACTCCGTACGGTGGGCGCCGTCCCCGGTGACGCCGGAGGGGGTCCCCGGCGCGTCCTGGTGCTCGAGGACCTCGTCGACCACGGCAACGTCGGCGCGATCTTCCGGTGCGCCGCCGCGCTGGGCGTGCAGGCCGTGATCCTGTCGCCGCGCTGCGCCGACCCGCTGTACCGCAGGTCGGTGAAGGTGTCGATGGGCGCGGTCTTCGCCATCCCCTACGCGCGGATGACCGACTGGTACGCCGGGCTGGCGGAGCTGCGCGAGGCGGGCTTCCAGACCCTGGCGCTCACCCCCGACCAGACCGCCACCCCGATCGACGCGGTCAAGATGGGCGAGCGGGTCGCCCTCCTGCTGGGCTCGGAGGGCGACGGCCTGTCCTCCCGCTGGCTGCGCGAGGCCGACGAGCCGGTCTGCATCCCGATGAGCCCGGCCGCGATGGGTCTCGGCGTCGACTCCCTCAACGTGGTCGCCGCCGCCGCCATCGCCTGCCACGGCCTGATGCGCCACAGCTGACCGGACACGGCGAGAGCGGCCCCCCATCGCACCGCCGCGCTGCCCGCTCGCCCGCACCGTGTTCGTCTGGCTGGTCGGTACGGCGGGCGGCCATCGAGTCTGACGCGATGCCCGCTCGTCCGCACCGTGTTCGTGCTCGTCCGGTCGGTACGGCGGGCGGCCGTCGCGCCTGGCGCGATGCCCGCTCGTACGCACCGTGTTCGTGGCGGTTCGGGCGCCGGTACGGCGGGCGGTGAGGAGGGGCGGATCGGCGCCGATGAGCGGTGCCCGCCCCGGTGGGTGCTCCCGGTGGGCGTTCCCGGTCACGGGGCGTCAGGCGTCGCCGCTGAGCTTTCCGCCGGTGCCGTCCGTCTTGTCGTTCGCCTTGTCGTTCGTGCCGGTGCCGGTGCCGGTGCCCGTTCCGGTGTCAGTGCCGGTGCCGTCGCCGGAGATCCGCTCGCCGCCCCAGTCCAGGAGCTTGGTCGCGGTCTGGAAACGGCGGTCGGGCTTGGAGTCGCCGAGGATCACGCCGATGAGCCGGTGGCCGTCACGGTCGGCGGCGAACGACAGGCAGTAGCCCGCGGCCCGGGTGTAGCCGGTCTTGACGCCCAGTGTGCCGGTCGCCTTGCCGAGCAGCTTGTTGGTGTTGGTCCAGGTGTGAGCCCGGTGCAGCTTCGACTTGGGCACCGCGTAGCGCCTGGTGGAGGCGATGGTCAGCAGTGTCCGGTCGCCGAGCGCGACCTCGGCGAGCTTGGCCTGGTCCTGGGCGGTGGAGTAGCCGCCGCTCGGTTTGGGCAGCCCGTCGGGGTTGGCGTAGCGGGTGTCGGCCAGGCCCAGCGAGCGGGCCGCGGCGTTCATCTTGGCCACGAACTTCGCGTCGCCGGGGCCGTAGACGCGGGCCAGCGCGTGGGAGGCGTCGGCGCCCGAGGGGAGCATCACCCCGTAGAGCAGGTCCCGGACGGTCAGGCGCTCCCCGGCGCGGAGCGAGGCTCCGGTCGCGTCGTTGGTCGCGGCGTGTTTCACGTCGGCGGCGGTGATCGCGACGATGTCGTCCAGCCTGGCCTCGCGCAGCACCACGTAGGCCGTCATGACCTTGGTCAGGCTGGCCACCGGCATCCGCTTGGTCGCCTGCTTGCCGAAGAGCTGGGTCTGCGTGGTGGCGTCGAACAGGTAGGCGGCCCGCGCGGCCACGGTCGGCGCCTTCCCCCGGGCCGCGCCGCTCGCGGTGCCGTGAAGGGCCGCGGGAGCGGCTTGGTGAACGGTCTGTACGGCG
This sequence comes from Streptosporangium sp. NPDC051022, assembly GCF_040683035.1. NCBI lineage: Bacteria > Bacillati > Actinomycetota > Actinomycetes > Streptosporangiales > Streptosporangiaceae > Streptosporangium > Streptosporangium sp. NPDC051022. Next base: position 75,527 of record NZ_JBFBCF010000008.1, read on the forward strand.
GCCCGCCCGGCATGGGCGGGTGCGGCGATTCCGGCGACCACGGTGGTCCCGGTGGCCAGAGTGGCCAGTGCGGTACAGACGATGAGGCGGATTCCCCCGTTTTGCATGGGAATCATGGTGGCAGAAGTGACCGTCATTATTCGGGTCTTGGCGGCTTGACTATGGAGACACCGACGTGTAGGCCGTGTGCCCGGGACGCGGGCTCACGGGATGACGGCCGCGTTCCCCGTACCCTTCGCGTCCGCGGGATCCCCGGCGACCCCGGGATCCCCGGGATCCCCGGGATCCCCGGTCTTCTCCGTGCCCGCCGACTCCGCGCGCCGCCGCGCGGCCCCGCGGTGCCTGCGGACGAGGACGAGGGCGACGGCCACCGCGAGCACCGCCACCAGGCCCGCGCCGGCCAGGAGGGGGGAGGCGGCGGCCAGTTTCAGCCAGCCCCAGACCATCGAGTACAGGCCGAAGGAGGTCACCGGCACCCAGGTCAGGCAGCCGAGCGCGCTCGCCACGGCGTACCAGGGGTAGGAGACCCGCAGCACCCCCGCGACCCAGGGCAGCGTGTGCCGCAGCCCGGGAACCCAGAAGCAGCCGTAGACGGCGAGCGCCCCCCACCTGCTGACGGCCGCCTCGACCTTGCGGACGCCCTGCGGGCTGATCTTCCTGCCCAGCCGGGAGGCGTAGAGCCTTGGGCCGAGCTTGCGGCCGATCCAGTAGTAGGCCTGGAAGGCGCAGAAGAGACCGATGCCGCCGATGAGGACCCAGAGCCACAGCGGCATCCCGAAAAGGGACGCTGAGCTGGGATCGGGGATGCCTGCCGCGAGCGTTCGCATCTGTGAACATCACCGCCCAAGGTTTCTTTGCCGTACTCGATATTAGGTCAGGCTTACCTCACCCTGTACAGGGGGGCATGCCGTACAGGAGGACTGCAACCGGACGTCAAGCGGAGATCAACCCTCCGGGGGTTACATGTAGGGGGAACGAAAGGGAAGGGATCCGTCATGAGTCCGCGAGGCAGTGTCGCGCCGGTGGTGGCGAGTGGAACCGCGAGCGTCGTGAAACTGCTGGTCGCCACGCTCGCCTTCACCGGTGCCTACGTGGGGGTGGAGGCCTCCCGCACCGCCTCCGCCGGGGCGGGCGCGGAGGCTCCGGCGCAGACCGTGACGCTGTCCTCGAAGGCGGTGCCGGACAGCACGGCCCAGGACACCTCGCTCCAGAAGGCGGTGTTCCAGAACACGGCGGCCCAGGACACCGTGGCCCAGGACACCGTGGCCCAGGACGGCGCGGCGCGGGTTCCGGCCGTCGGGACGGTCACGGTCAGCCCGGTCACCGAGTCCGAGCCGTGCGACAAGCCCTACCGGTTCCAGAGCGTCATCGACAACCCGCACCCGGAGCGGGCCGTCTCCTACGGCTGGCGCCTGCAACGCTGGAGCGAGGGCAGCCGGAGCTGGCGCACCTACCTGAGCGGTAACTCCGGCTTCACCGGCAGGCGGCAGACCGTCGAGTGGCAGCCGCACGTGGTCGACAACCCCGGCTGGTACCGCGCCACGCTGTCGGTCTCCGGCGCCCCGTCCCTACGCAGCGAGAAGTTCCGCGTCAGCTGCTGAGCGAGCGCTGCGCCGCCTCGATCCAGCGGGGTACGCCGACCCGCCGGGCGACGGCCAGGGCGTTCGCGTAGTGGGGCTTCACCGCGTCGGCGAAGCCCAGCCGGAGCGCCAGGTCGCCCAGGGTCAGCGAGACCGGCCACAGCGCCACCACACCGGTGCCCGCGCCCGCGATCCGCTCGGCGAACGGCTGCAGCGTGTCGTAGGCCTCGGTCATCCGCTCCCTGTCGTCGAGCAGCATGCCGGCCAGGGCGCGCCAGATCATCGCCAGCTCGTAGAGGAAGTCGGGACGGACCGGGGTCTTGACCGCGATGACGGCACGCGCGTCACGGGTGTGCCCGGCGGAGGCCAGGGCGACCGCGTACGCGTCGAGGGTCCACTTGGCCCCGCGCTGGTGCGCCTCGGCCAGCGGCTCGACCATCTCGGCGGCCCTGCCGTTGACCAGGTGCAGGCAGAACGAGGTGATCAGCGGCAGGTCCTGGCGGCCCTCCAGCATGCCCGCCCGGGCGGTCAGCCGGGCGGCGTCGCGGTAGGCGCGCTCGGCGCCCGCGAAGTCACCGGCGATCATCAGCCGCTGCCCGGCGTACCACGCGCCGACGGCGGCGGGCGCGGGCAGGCCGTACCGCCTGGCGAGCCGTTCGGCGGCCGCCACGTGCGCGTCGGCGTCGGCGAACTCTCCCGAGGCGGCGGCGCACTCCATGAGCACGAGATGGGCCAGGGCCTGGACCGATACCTGGCCGGTCGTCTTGCCCACCTCCAGCAGCTCCCTGCCGATGACCTCGCGCTCGCCGACGGGGGTGATGCCGTAGGACTGGCGCAGCCGCCCGCTCAGCGCGGTCGCCAGCAGCGCCGGGTCGCCGCTGCGCCTGGCCAGCTCCTCGGCCTCCAGCGAGGCCTGCTCGCCCCGGGGGGTCGCCGACCCCTCCAGCTCCAGCGCGAGGGTGGCCAGCAGACTCGCCCGCAGCGACTGCTCGCCGGCGGGCAGCTCGACCAGCGCCTGCTCGGCGACGTCGACGATCTCCCACGCGGTGCGGGTGAAGTCACGGGCCATGCCCTTGTGCGGCACGGCCAGGGAGGCGGCGACCCGGGCGGTCAGCTCCAGGTTGCCCAGCGGCAGGGCCGCGTCCATCGCCTCGCGCCGCCGCCTGCGGGCCGCGGCCATGTCCCCGCACAGCGCCAGCGCCTTGATCAGGTTCAGGGTCAGCAGCAGGCGCTCGCGGGTGCTGTCGGAGGTGTGGGTGACGCCGGAGCGGTCGAAGGCGGCGATGGCCTGCTCCCACAGCGAGGCCGCCTCACGGTGGGCGAAGCGCCGTTCGGCCTGCTCTGCGGCGAGCCCGGTGTAGCGCACGGCCTTGGCGGCGGTGTCCGCGGTGCCCGCCGCGTCGTAGTGGTGGGCGATCGCGGCCACGTCGCCGGGGTGCCTGCGCTCGATCGCCGCGGCGACCGAGGCGTGCAGCCGGGAGCGGCGCAGCCGGGAGGCGTCGGAGTAGAGGGTGTCGCGGACCAGGTCGTGGTCGAACCTGAGCATGCCGGGTCCCGGCTCGGTGACCAGCCCGGCGAGCAGCGCGGCCTCGACCGCCTCGACCACGGCGTCCTCGTCGCCCGTCACGTCGATCAGCACGTTCACGTCGACGTCGCGGCCGATGACGGCGGCCTGCAGCAGGATCTGCTGGGCGGGCGCGGGCAGCCGGGAGATCCGCCGCCGCAGTACGTCGCGGACACCCGAGGGCACCCCGGAGATCACCTCGGCGGCCGTCGCGCGGTCGCTCACCGCCTCGGCGTCGAGCAGGCGCACCGTCTCGCGCACGAAGAAGGGGTTGCCGCCGGTCCGTTCGACGATGCTGTTGACCGCGTCCGCGTCCACCTCGCGCACGCAGGTCGCCCGGACCAGCTCGGCCACCGCCTCGGTGTCCAGGCCCGCGAGGCCGACGCGGACGGGGCCGAGGCGGGCGAGCGCGGCCAGCACGTCGGACTGCTGGTCGCTCAGCTCACTGTCACGGCAGGTCACGACCAGCAGCACCCGGCTGGTCGCCAGCAGGCTCGGCAGCGCCCGCAGCAGCGCGAGGGTCTGGTCGTCGGCCCAGTGCAGATCCTCCAGCGTCAGCAGGATCGGCCTGTCCCTGGCGACGGAGGCGAGATAGCCGCCGACCGCCCGGTGCAGCCGGAAACCGCCGGAGGCCTGGTCGTCGTCGGGTTCCGGGGCCGTGTCGTCCAGCAGCGGCGCCAGCAGCTGGGCGTACTCGCCGGGGCCCGTGGCGTTCACCAGGGTGCGCAGGATCTCCACCCACGCCCAGCCGGGAGGGGTCGCGCTGCTGTCGGGGCACGCGCCGGAGGCGGTGCTCCAGCCTTCGTCGGACAGCCGTTTGGCCAGCTGGCGGACCAGCGTGGTCTTGCCCGCGCCCGCGTCGCCGCCGACCAGCGCGACGGTGAAGCGGCCCGTCCTGGCCGCGGCCGTGACCAGCCGGTCCAGCTCGACCTCCCGGCCGACGAACGGCTCGGGCTCCAGCGGCGGCAGCTCGGCCGGCGCGACGGCGGGGCGGGGCGGCCAGGTGTCCGCGGGCATCGCCGGGCGCTGCCTGCCCACCGGCGGGGCGGCCAGTTGCAGGCCGGGGTCCTGGGACAGGATGTCCGACTCCAGCTTGCGCAGCGCGGGCCCCGGGTCGATGCCCAGCTCGTCGGCGAGGATCGTGCGGGCCCTGCGCAGCGCGGCCAGCGCGTCACCCTGCCGCCCGCACCGGTACAGGCCGAGCGCGAGCAGCCGCCAGCCCTCCTCGCGCAGCGGATGCTCGGTGGTCAGGGCCTCCAGGTCGGGTACGGCCTCCGCGGGCAGGCCCAGGCGCAGGCCGCTGTCGGCGTGCCGCTCACGGGCCACCAGGCGCAGCTCGGCCAGGCGGTTCACCTCGGCCTCCGCCCACGGCTGGTCGGCGAAGTCGGAGTAAGGGGTGCCGCGCCACAGCCCCAGGGCCTTCTCCAGGCGCGTCCGCGCAGAGGCGGGGTCGTCGCCCTCCAGGTACTCTCCCGCCGCGCGGACCAGCGCCTCGAAACGGAGAGCGTCCACCTGGTCGGGGGCGACGCGCAGCGCGTAGCCCGAGGCGACGGTCACCAGCAGCCTGTTGGGGCCTCCGCGCGGGCGTCCCGGCTCCAGGACCCGGCGCAGACGGGAGATGTAGACCTGCAGGCCCGACTGGGCGCTCTTGGCGGCGTCGTCGTCCCAGAGGTCGTACAGGAGCGAGTCGACGGGCACGACCTGCCCGCGAGCCACCAGCAACCGGGCCAGAACGGCACGTTGCCGTAAACCGCCCAGGTCGAGCTCGTCGTCACCGGAGTGCGCCTCTACCGGACCGAGGACCCGGAACGCCACGCTGTCAGCCGCCATATCAGCCGCCACGCTATGCGGGCCTTCGAATCGCGCACAAGGTTTTTCCCAATCTAGCGGCTGATCGGCTCTTTCTCGGGGGCCTGAGCGGCGTTGCCGCGCCGACGCAGAAACGCCCACGCGCCGAGCGCCAGCCCGCCGAAGGGGATTTCGACAGTGTAGGTCCAGAAGCCGAAAAGCAGCGCAGCGGCCGTCGCGGAATCGAGCGGCGCCCCGAAGAAGACCAGCGCGCCGACGGTGCCGGCCTCCATGATGCCGGTCCCGCTGGGGGTCACGACGGCGGTGGTCAGCACCCTGGACAGCGCGAACACGGCGATGGACTGGGCCAGCCCGGGGTAGGCGCCGGTCGCCAGCAGGCAGCAGACCAGGATCAGCCACTGCAGGCCGAGGAAGGCGATCATGCCCAGCGTCAGGCCGGGCCAGCGGTGCCGTACGACCTGCGAGGTGTCGGCGCGCAGCCTGTTCAGCGACGCGGACGGGGCGTGCTCGGAGGGGCGGAACCTGTGGGGCAGCAGCCGGACGCCGGAGTCGAGGGCGCGGCCGAGCGCGGCGGCGGCGCGGTCCCAGTAGAGGGCGACGGCGACCACGACGACCAGGGCGAGGATGGACAGCGCGCCCACCCAGCCCGCGCCCGTCACGGCGGGGCTCAGCGGCTGCCCGCTGAGGAGCAGGGCCAGGATGCCCACGGCGGGCAGGATGAAGCGGAACAGGGTGTTCCAGATGCCGCTGGTCAGGGTCGACACCACCACCGCCCGCAGCTGGAACCCCCATCCCTTGGTCATCGCGATCGTCATCGCCACCCCGGCGGCGCCGCCGAACGGCAGGAGGTTGCTCACCGCGCTGCCCGCGGCGTTCAGCGTCAGGGCCTGCAGGTGGGTCAGACCGGGCAGGGAGGCGGTCAGCACGAAGGTGTAGGCCAGCAGGCTGGCCAGCCAGACGACCGCCATCAGCACGATCATCTGCCAGCTCAGCCGGGTGAACTGGGTGCCGATCTGCGTCCACGAGACGTGCTTGCCGGTCATCGCCTCCACGATCTGGGGCAGGAAGCGCACGAGCGTGGCGGCCAGCGCCAGCGACGCGACCGAAAGCCCGACCTGAACCCACCTGTTCTTCATGAAACCTCCCCGAACAAGTGTGCCGTCAGGTCACTCATCCTTTGGGAGGAACTTCGAAGGGATGCTTCAGCCTGGTGCCGGGCGGCAGCCCGCGCCGGACGTACCATTCGGTGCCGAAGATCAGGCGGTAGAGCGGCCGGGGGATTTTGAGCATCACGCCCAGCGTGCGGGTGTCGGCCCCGGTGGCCTGGGAGACGTGCGCGGCCATGCTCGCCCGTTTCTGCCGGGCGAAGCGCCGCACGCCCACCCGGTGGGTGATCGCCTCGCCGGGGGAGTAGGCCCGCTCGAAGGCGCGGATGTCCAGCTGGGGATAGAACCGGTGGATCAGGCGCAGCCCCCTGAGCAGGGGATCGCGGTTGACGGTCGCCTCCAGCACGATCGGGGTGCCCGCGATCCGGGCGGCCAGGGTGCCGACCCGGTGCACCTGGACGTGGTCGGGGTGCCCGTACCCTCCCGCGGGGTCGTAGATCGTCAGCAGGTCGGCGTCCTCCTCGGTGAGGATCGCGGCCAGCCGCCCCGCGGCCTCCTCGGTGTCGGCGTCGATGAACGCGTCGTCGGGGCGGTCCTCGGCGACGCCGCCGTCGGAGGAGAGGCCGGAGTCGCCGTAACCGAGGTTCACCACCCGGGCGCAGCCGAGCGCCGCGGCCGACCTGTACAGCTCGGACATCCGGGCCGCGCCCAGTGTCTCACCGGGTTCGAGGTCGGCCAGGCCGAGCTCCCCCGAGGTCGCCACGACGAGCACCACCCGGTGGCCCTCGGCGGCGAGCATCGCCATGGTGCCCGCGGTCAGCAGGGCCTCGTCATCGGGATGGGCATGGAAGAACACGGCTGTTCTGACGGTCTTGATCGCCCTCACTCCGTTCGCGCGCTCCGGCCCGCCCCCGGCGGGCACGCAGGCATGATCTCACGCGGGGCTACGCTGGCACGGTGAGGATCCTCCACGTCAGTGACTGTTACCTACCGCGCCTCGGCGGGATCGAGGTGCAGGTGGCCGACCTGGTCCGGATGCAGCGAGAGGCGGGTCACGAGGTCGAGGTCGCGACCGCGACCCCCGGGGAACCACTGCCCGGCGTGCACCGGATCGTCGCGAAGCTCCCCTTCGACCTGCCGGTTCACCCGTTCGGGGTCGGCCGCCTGCTGCGGCTGGCGGCGGCGCGACGGCCCGACGTGGTGCACGTGCACGCGGGGGCGGTCTCGCCGTTCGCCTGGATGGGCGTGCGCGCCGCCGTGCGCGCGGGGCTGCCCGTCGTGGTGACGGTGCACAGCATGTGGGACCCGGTCACCCGGGGGATCTACCGGGGACTGCGGCTGCTGTTCGAGTGGCACCGCTGGGGACTGGTCGGCACCGCGGTGAGCGAGGCCGCGGCCGTGCCGATCCGCGCGGTCGCCGGGCGAGGGGTACCGGTGCACGTGGTCTCCAACGGCCTGGACGTCTCCGGCTGGCGCCGTCTCGGCGAGCCGGCCGGTGACGTCTCCGGTGACGCCTCCGGCGGCCCTTCCGCCGCCGCCTCCGGCGGGCATGCCCCGGATCCGGGCTCGGCCGCGGCTCCGGCTCCGGGACCGAGGGAGCCCGGCGAGCCGGGCGAGCCCGTGCACGTGGTGGCCGTCGGGCGGCTGGCGCCGCGCAAGCAGCCCGTACGGCTGCTCAAACTCCTCAAGGAGGCCCGCGCCCAGGTGCCCGGGAGCACGCCGATGAGGGCGACCGTCGTCGGCGACGGCCCCGCGCGCTCCCAGATGGAGCGCTACCTGCGGGCCAACGGGATGGGCGGCTGGGTCTCGCTGCCCGGCCGCTACAGCCGCGACCGGATCCGCGAGCTGCTCGCCTCGGCCGACGTGTTCGTCGCCCCCGCGCCGCGCGAGTCCTTCGGGCTGGCGGCGCTCGAGGCCAGGGCGGCCGGGGTGCCGGTGGTCGCGCGCGCCCAGAGCGGGGTGGCCGACTTCGTCCGCCCCGGTAAGGAGGGCCTGCTCGGCGAGAGCTTCGAGGGGCTGGTCGCGTCGGTGGCCAGGCTGGTCCGCGACCGCGAGCTGCGCGAGTCGATCGCGGCCCACAACCGCGAGACCGAGCCGGTGCGCAGTTCGTGGCCGGTGGTGCTGGAGGGCTTCGAGCGGTGCTATGCCGAGGCCCGCGCGGTCAGGGGCTGACCCGAGGGGCCGTCCTGCTCGGCACCGCACCCGCCCGAGGCCCGCGCGGTCAGGGGCTGACCACAGGCTGACCGCAGGCTGACCGCAGGCTGGGTGGGCTGAGTGGGCTGACGGAAGCCGACGCGGGCCGCGGGGCCGACGACGACGGCGGGCTGCCCGGAGGGCGGGGGCACCGGGTGGCGGGAGCCGGCGTGCGGTGCGGGAAAGCGGAAGGCCCCCGCCGGGCGGACGGCGAGGGGCCTTCGAGGCCGGTACGGCCGTCGCGCCGCGCTGCCCCCCGCAGGCGGGGCGACGGCCGTACCGGGAGTGTGCCCCCTCTCCCCAAGGGGGCACCGGGTCGTCAGGAGGTGCAGGCCTTGGCCAGCTTGGTGGTGGCCTCCTGGGCCTGCTTGGCCATGTCCTGCGCGGCGGTGGCGGCGCCGGCCGGGTCCTTGGGGTCGATCTTGAACTTGCCGAAGGTGGCGGAGAGGTCGTTGAGCGCGGCGGCGAGGTCGCCGTCGGTCTTCCCGGCCAGGTCCTTCAGGTCGGTCGACAGCTTCTGGCTGGCGTCGTTGAACTTGTTCAGGTCGACACCGGCGCTCGCCATGGAGGTGCTGTAGTCGCTGAAGGCCTTGGTCCACGGCGCGTCGGCGCAGAAGGAGGCGTTACCGGACCCGCCACAGGCGGCGGTGAGGGAGAGAAGGGCGACTCCCGCGACGGTGGCGGCGATACGACGGGAGGAGAGGACGGAGAACATTTCTGCCTTTCATTGCATCTTGTGACAGGCAGAACGTTAGAGGATCTTACTTGCGGATCACTTTCATAGCGCTTACAGGAGTGACTCCTGTTACTCAGGGTGATTCCGATCCTCCCGCGGGTAAGAGGCCGCCATGGCTGAGGCGACGATCGATTCCGGCCCTGCCCAGCACTCGCTCAGGCGGGTGATCGGGCGCAGGGTGCTGTTGCTGTTCGTGGTGGGAGACATTCTCGGTGCGGGGATATACGCCCTGGTCGGAAAGGTCGCCGGATATGTCGGCGGCGCGCTGTGGCTGCCGTTCCTGGTCGCCTTCGTGCTGGCCTCGCTGACCGCCACGGCCTACGCCGAACTCGTCGGGAAGTACCCCCGGGCCGCCGGGGCCGCGCTGTACGCCAACCGGGCCTTCAACACGCCCTTCCTGACCTTCGTCGTGGCCTTCGCGGTGCTGATGAGCGGGATCACCTCGGCGAGCGCGGCGGCCAGGGCGTTCGGCGGCAAGTACCTCGCCGAGTTCGTCACGCTGCCGACGGTCGCCGGGGCGTTCGTCTTCCTGGGCCTGGTGACGCTGGTGAACTTCGCCGGGATCTCCGAGTCCATCAAGGTCAACGTGGTCCTGACCTTCATCGAGGCGTTCGGCCTGCTGGTCATCGTCGCGATCGGGGTCTACGCGCTGTTCTCCGGCGACGGCGAGCCCGCCCGCGCCCTGGAGTTCCACCCGGCCAACGGCGCATTCCTCGGCGTGCTCGGCGGCACGGCTCTGGCGTTCTACGCGCTGCTCGGCTTCGAGGATTCGGTCAACCTCGCCGAGGAGTCCACGGACCCGCAGCGCGACTATCCCCGGGCGCTCTTCGGCGGCCTGGCGGTGGCCGCGCTGATCTATCTGGCGGTCGCCTTCACCGCGACCACGCTGGTCGACACCCAGACCCTCATGACCTCCAGCGGTCCCCTGCTGGAGGTCGTCAAGGTGGCGGGCCTGACCTTCCCGCCCAAACTGTTCGCGCTCATCGCGCTGCTCGCGGTGGGCAACACCGCGCTGATCAACATGCTCATGGCCTCACGCCTGGTGTACGGCATGGCACGCGAGGGCATCGTGCCGAAGGTCTTCGCCTCGGTCCACTCGACCAGGGCCACCCCGTGGGTGGCCGTCCTGTTCACCACCGCGGTCGCGGTGGTGCTGGTCGCCACCGGCGACGTCGGCGGTCTGGCCGACACGACGGTGTTGTTGCTGCTGATGGTGTTCGCGCTCGTGAACGTGGCCGTCCTGGTCCTGCGAAGGGATCCGGTCGACCACGACCACTACCGGGCGCCGAGCTGGATGCCCGCGCTCGGCGCGGTCGTCTGCCTTGTCCTGGCACTGCCGGTCACGGGACGCGGCGCGGACGTCTACCTCCGCGCGGGCGCGCTGCTCGCGATCGGCGTGGTGCTCTGGTTCGTCAACAGGCTGTTCCTGTCAGAACGGGAGCGGTCGTCCTGATGGCGTGCGCAGGTCGAGAGAGGCGGGCCGGCGAGGCGGCTGAGGCTTTTGGGTAATTTGGACACGTTTCATGTCATACTCCCCCTTTGTTGGAGTTTGGGAGAGACTACGCGAACTGACCGGTGATTTGGAGATTTTTATGGGGCTCACATTGCTTTCGGGAGATCTCCGGACGGCGGACTGAGCCTTCCCCTGGTCCGGAAACGCCCACGGGACAGGGGATGCGCGGCGGCAGGACGGTCAGGTCACGAGGCGAATTCCCAAGGTAAAACTTGAAACGCGCACCGCATCCGCCCGGTTCCCGGCGACCGAGGTCCCGGCCGGGGGCGGGAGCGGCGGGCGCGGTCCCGGAATTCGCCTTCCGTATCCCGGCGTTCGTCCGGCCTTCGTCCGGCCTTCGTCCGGCCTTCGTCCGGCCTTCGTATCCCGGTGCCCGTTCCTCAGCGCCGCAGGACGAAGTCGTCCTCGTCGTCTCCCACGCCGACCGAGCCCACCGCCCACAGCGCGGTCGTGCCCGGCACCCGGGCGACGCCGACGCGGCCGACGTCGTCGGTCTCCTCGTACTGCTGGTTCTGCCTGGGCGAACGGAACAGCGGGCCGTACTCCCGCGACCACGTCGTGCCGTCGAAGCGCAGGAAGAGCGCCTGCCCCGGATGATCGGCGTCGACGCCGCCGATCCAGACGTCGCCGGGGCCGAAGGCGGTGAGGCCGTGCAGGGTCCCGCGAGGGACCGGCACCTCCACCCGGGTCCACCGTGACCCGTCCCAGTGCAGGACCAGCGGCCGCGGGGCCGGGGGCCCGGGTTCGCCGGGGTCCGCCGCGACCTCGCCGACCGCCCACACGTCGGACGGTGAGATCTGCCAGACCCGCCGCAGCGTGCCCCCGCCGATCGCCGGGACCCGCTGTTTCTCCCAGCTTCCGGAGACGCCGTGCCAGACCAGCGGGGTGCGCTCCTCCTGCGACCCGACCGCCCAGACGTGTCCCTGCTTCGCGGTGATCGCCTCAAGGGTGCCGTCGGACTTCAGCGCGTTGGCGAACCCGCGGCCGTCCCACTCCAGCAGCACGGCTCCGGACGGGCCGTTGCCGGTGAACCACGCCCCGCCGCCCGCCGCGGCGACATCCGTCAGCCGGTAGTCCTCCGCCACGCCGAACGGCCGCAGCCCCGTCCAGCGCCGCCCGTCCCAGTGCGCGGCGAACGCGTTCGCGCCGTTGCCGGCCACCCACACGTCGCCGGGGCCGCCCGCACTGACGCCGACCAGGTGGTAGACGTCGCGATCGGTCAGCCCAGGCACCTCGCGCCATCGGGCGCCGTCCCACCGGACGACGGCGGGCGCGCCCTCGCGGTCCTCGGCGCCCGCCTGGAATCCGACGGCCCAGACGTCACGGGGGCCGATCGCCGCCACGTCGAGCAGCGCGGAGCTGGTCGGCAGCCTGGCGGGCTCGGAGACCTTCCACGCGGCGGAGGGGACGGCCGCCTCGGTGGCCGCCTCGGTGGTCGCCCCGGTGGGTGTCTCGGTGGGCGTGCCGCCCGGCGACGGGCTTCCGGCCGGCGTGGGGTCCGGGACCGCGGACCGGCCCCCCGTGGACCCGGTGGACCCGGTGGATCCGGCGGATCCGGCGGTCGGCCCGCCCGTCGGCGCGGGCGCCGTACGGCCACCGCACGCGGTCACCAGAGACACCCCGACGATCACGATCGCGGCGGCCCGCAGCCCTCTCATGCCGACATCCTTCCAGGGGGCGCGGGCGACCGGTGTCCCGCGAGGACGCCCGCATAGTCCCGCCGTCCCTGGGCATCTGAGAAAACAGGGGCCGAGGGGGGCGGTTCCTTGATCCACGCAGGTGTCTCGGTCATCGTGGACGGCGGCTGTGCCGTCCTGGAACGGGGGAGTCTTCGGGCACACGTGACACGGGCGCGGAGGCGATCGTCGTGTCTCCCGCCGTCCGAGTCCGGGAGCGGGCACTCGCAGTGAGGGCGGCTTACCGCCTGGCCTGTCCCGGTTGCCGGGCCAGCAGGATGACTTGTCCTATATGAGACAGTTACACGGCTGGGAGAGGTTTGGTATAGAAGGTTGATCATGTTCGTGGGAAATGAGCCGGATTCGAATTTCACCGCCACATCCGGACTGCACGGCACGACACTCGTGGTACGGGCGAGTGGAGAATTGGATCATTACCAGACGCCGGTGCTGCGGGCGGAGATCGACAGGGCCTGGGACCTCCTGCAGGCACCGACCCTCATCCTCGACCTGTCGGCCCTCACCTTCTGCGACTCCTCCGGCATCGGCGAACTCCTCCAGGCCCGGCACCACGGTCAGCTCGCCGGCGTCCGTCTCATCCTCACCGGGGTGCAGGGAAACCTGGCCCGGCGGCTCAACCTCGCCGGCCTGACCCAGGTGTTCGAGGTGTTCCCCTCGGTCGCCGAGGCGCTCGAAGCGGCATAGACCGTCGGGGCCCGGCCGTACCGGACGGAGGCCCCGGCGACCGCGGGCACGGTGAGGGGGCACGGGCCGCCGTCTCCGGGGGCGTCCGGGGTGGTGGGACCGCGTGCCGTGGTCATCCGTGTGCCGTGGTCATCCGGGGACGCCGCCGAAGACCTCCCGCTGGGCGGCGGACAGGGCCGTGAACAGGGCTCCGTGCAGGACCGCGTCGCCCTCGACCGTGCTCGCGCGCACCTGGGTGGGGATGGGGGACAGGGCGGCGAGGTACTCGCCGACCCGCGAGGCCAGTGCCTCTCCGCCGGTCCGGCCCGTCTCCCCGCCGAGGACTACGAGGCCCGGGTCGAGGACGGCCACCGCGGTGAAGGCGACCTGGGCGATCCTGGCGGCCAGGGAGTCCCGGTCCAGCTCCCGGACGGCCTCGGTGCCCAGCAGGCCGCAGAAGGATCCCCGGGACAGGCCGAGCGGGGCGATCTCGCCCGCGCCTCCCGAGGCGCCCCTGCGCAGCCTTCCGCCGAGGGTTATCCCCGCCCCCACGCCCTTGTCCAGCCAGAGCAGGACGAAGTCCTCGCGTCCTCGCGCGGAACCGGCGCGGTGTTCGGCGACGGCGGCGAGGTTGACGTCGTTCTCCAGGGTGAGCGGGGCGTCGATCCGGCGGCGCAGCGCCTGGAGCAGGTTCGGCCGCCAGCCGGGCACGCCGTTGTCCGAGGCGAGCTCGCCGCTGTGCGGGTCCACCAGCCCGGGGGCGCCCAGCACGACCGTGTGCATGCTCCTGGGGCCCGCCGCCTCCGCGACGGTGTCGGCGATGAGCGTGACCAGGTGGTCGCCGGATCTCCCGGACGGCCGGTCCCCGGCGGGAGGCTCCGCCTCGATGTCGCGTTTGGCCGAGCCGACCGGCCGCCCGGTGATGTCGGCGACGGTCACGGTGACCGTGTCGAGCCGGATGTCGACCCCGGCCACGTGGGCGCGCTCGGCCACGATGCCGTAGAGGCGGGCGTTCGGTCCCCGCCGGTCCTCGCCGCTCTCGCCGACGACCTCGATCAGCCCGTTCGTCCGCAGGCGTTCGATGAGGTCGGACACGGTAGGGCGGGACAACCCGGTGAGCGCCCTCAGCTGGGGAGCGGTCAGGGCCCCGTGTTCGAGCAGCAGGTCGAGGGCGAGCCGATCGTTGATCGCCCGGGCCATCTGCGGAGTCGCGGTCCTCATTTATCCCCTTTTAATCAGGAAGCCTACCTGTTAATTTTTCACGGCATGCACAACGACAACCAGCGCGCCCGCACAGCGGTCGCGGCGGTGTTCGCCGTCCACGGAGCGGTCTCGGGGAGTATGGCGACCCGCGTCCCGTGGATCCAGGAACATCTGCACCTCGATTCCGCCGCCCTGGGACTTGCCCTGTTCTGTCCCGCTCTCGGGGCCTTCGTTGCCATGCCGATGTCAGGCCGCCTCATTCACCGTTACGGCGGGCGCGCGGTCACCAGGGTTCTGCTCGCTCTGTGGTGCGCCGCGCTGGCCCTGCCCACTCTCTCACCTGGCCTCGCCGGGCTGTGCGTGGCGTTCCTCGTGTACGGCGCGGCAGCCGGCATGTGCGACGTCACCATGAACGCCCAGGGGGTGATCGTCGAACGCCGCCTGGAGCGCTCCATCATGTCCGGGCTGCACGGGATGTGGAGTGTGGGCAGCCTGGTCGGCGCGGGGGTGGGGGTGCTCGCGGCGCAGGCGGGGATCGACGCGCGGATCCACCACGGGGTGGCGGCGCTCGTGCTCCTGCTCGCCGGGGCGGTGATGAGCCGTGGCCTGCCGGACACCCGCCCGGAGCCGGGGCGGCAGGCGCCGCCGCGCTTCGCCGTACCCTCGCGGGCCGTCCTGGCGATCGGCGCCGTCGGATTCTGCGCCACCTTCGCCGAGGGCGCGAGCATGAACTGGGCCGCCGTCTACGTCAAGGACGTCACCGGCGCCGGGCCCGGCCTCGCCGCCGCGGGGTACGCGGTCTTCACCCTCGCCATGGGCGCCACCCGGCTGGCCGGAGACCTGATCGTCCGCAGGCTCGGCCCGGTCGCGACCGTCCGCGCGGGAGCCCTGCTCGCCACGGCAGGTGGGGTGGTGGTCGTCGTGGCCCGCACGCCGTCACCGGCGATCGCGGGGTTCGCCCTGCTCGGGCTGGGGGTGGCCGTGATCGTGCCGCTGACCTTCGCCGCCGGGGGCAACGCGACCCCCGCGTCACCCAGCCTGGGCGTCGCGGGGGTCGCGACGATCACCTACCTGTCGGGGCTCATGGCTCCGGCCGCCACCGGCTGGATCGCCTCCCTGACGTCGCTGTCCGTCACCTTCTGCCTGATCGCGGGCATCACCCTGACGGCCGCCGTCACCGCCGGGGTCCTGCGTTCAGCGGGAGAACCAGGCCATGGCGGCCGGGTTGGAAAGGCGGACGATCACCAGGACGCTCAGCACGAGGCCGAGCAGGATGGCCACGTTGAAACCGAGGAACAGTCCTGACAGGTGGTCGGCTATTCTGAGCCCCTCGACGATGAAAACGGCGGTGCGCACCCATTTCCGCCGCGAGGAACAGCCGATCGCCAGCGCGCCGGTCGCCACGGGGAAAAAGATGTTCAGGCCGAGTAGAACCAGGGGGAACAGCAAATCGTCGCCGCTGTTCATTGTGTTGACGATGATGACGGCGAGCACGAGGCCGAGCAGTCCGGTCGCGGTCTGAAACCACATGAACATTCGTGCTGCCCGCACTTCGCGCGGCATCGGCTCGATCGCGTAGGCCTCTGACATCGGCACCTCTCCGGAGGGAACGAGGTCTCCGACGATGTCGCATGTTCGCGGAGTTTTCCACCGGCCTTTCGTCTCTCTGCTGTATCGATTTCTGGAGGATTTGGTTCCGGGCGGCCGTAGTCCCGGTTCCGGGCGGCCGCTCGCGGGGAATTCGGGCGGCACGCCCGGCCAGGATGGGGGAAATCCCGAAAAAGCCGTTTTTGTCGCTCGGTAATATCGTGAGGTGTGCCGGTCGGCGGTGAAAACGGTCAGGCCCATTCTGATTCGGTCTTCCCGGGCGGTGCTGTTTTCTCCTCCGCGGCCGGAATAGTCCGGTCGCGGCCGGGGTTGGCGCGGTTATGGAGCAGACCACACGCGGGCGTGTCCGGATCGAGCCGACGGCCAAGCGGGTGCGGGCCTTCCTCGGGGGGAAGGTCGTCGCCGACAGCGGCCGGGTGCTGCTGGTCTGGGAGGTGCCCTACTACCCGACCTACTACTTCCCCCGCCAGGACGTCGCCGCCGAGCCGACGCCCAACGGGCGGACCCGGCACTCGCCCAGCCGGGGGGAGGCGGTGCTGTACGACGTGCGGGGGGTGGCGGACGCCGCGCTGGCCTATCCCGACTCCCCGATCGAGGAGCTGCGCGACCGCGTGCGGTTCGAGTGGGAGGCGATGGACTCCTGGTTCGAGGAGGACGAGGAGGTCTACGTCCACGCCCGCGACCCCTACACCCGGGTGGACGTGCTGCCCTCGTCACGGCACGTCAGGGTCGAGGTCGACGGTGTGACCGTCGCCGACTCCCGCAGTCCCCGGATCCTGTTCGAGACCGGCCTGCCGCCGCGTTACTACCTGCCCAAGACCGATGTCCGGATGGACCTGCTCGCCCCGACCGACACCGTGACCCGCTGCCCCTACAAGGGACAGGCGGAATACTGGAGCGTCAACGGCCGGCCCGACCTGGTCTGGTCCTACCGGACCCCGCTGGAGGAGAGCCGGCGCATCGCGGGGCTGGTCTCCTTCTACAACGAGAAGGTGGACATCTACGTCGACGACGTTCTCCAGGAACGCCCGAAATCCAAGTTCGCCTGATCAGGCCGTCGCGCCGAACGGGCCGACGGCGGACACCCCCGTGCCGTCGGAGTCCTTGGTGCTGTCCTTGGTGTTGCCCTTGGCGTTCCGGCTGACCGGGGTCCAGCCGTTCACCCCGGCCGTCGGGGGAGGCGGGCGCACGGCGTTCGGCCGTCCCCGTTCCTCGGCGGCCTCGGAGGTGACGGGAGCGACGCGGTCACCGAACTGCCGGGGGAGGTCGTGGAGCGTGCCCCGGGACCGCCGCATCCCGGATGGGAGGCCGCGGTCCGCAGAGCGGGCCGGAGACGGTCGCGGGCTAGAAGGGGAGGGCCTTGCCGGACGGCGTGCGGAGGTCGAGCGGCACCGGCTCGCGTGGGGGGCGCGGACGCTGGATGACATGGATCCTTTTCACGATCCCGCTCCTCTCTGGGCTTGATCACCGGGTGTTACCCATGCGCGGCCCAAGAATCACCTATCGGCGTATCACATGAAGCACACTGGCCACACGCTCCGCAGCGGTGGCGACGTCTTCGGCCTGTCCGATACGGCCCGCCCAGGACAGCCAGAACCACCATTCGCCGTCCTCCTCATGGGCGGCGAGGACGTCCTCGGTCATGGTCGGGACCATCGGGTTGATCACGTGGAGGCGGGGATACAGGCCCGGCGACGACTTCAGTCGCACCTGGAAGGAATGGGCCTCGAGTTGGGAGGCGAGTCGCCGCAGATGGTCGACGGCCTCGCCACGCTCTGCCGTCATATGGATCACTCCTGGCGGACGGATGATGGCTTTAATGTGCAGAGTGAGGTTTGACGGGATCTGAGGCAATCGCCCCCTCGCCGGATCGGTGCCCGATCAGCGGAATACACAGGAAAGTTGTCGTTGTTCCGTGGGAAATCCACGAATAAAGGGAATGCAAAGCATGAGCATGCTTACGCTGTGCTTCGCTCTCGTTAATCTTGCGTAAACAGCGACGGGGAGGCGCCGTGGCCCGAGGTGAACATTCGCCGTCGTGCGCACGACGGTGGCGCGATCAGGCCGCGTCGGAGCAGTGGACACCGTGGCAGACCACACAGGCCATCCACGGCTGCTGCGGTGTCAGCCTCCTCAAGGCGCACCGCCTGGCCAGGGGGTGGTCGGCAAGGCAGGTCATCCAGGAGCTGGAGGATCTGTGCGAGCGCCAGGACCTGGGGGAGGCGCGGGCCAGCATCGACCTTCTGAACGCCTGGGAGAACAACCGCGCCAGGCCCCGCCCGCAGACCATCGACCTGCTGGCCCGCCTCTACCGGGCCAACGCGGTACGGCTCGGCCTGGCCGGCGACTACTGCGACGACAACGGCGGCACCAGGGTCGTGGTGGTCTCGGGCACCGGGGGGCGGACGCCGTACCGCGCGGAGGACCGGATCGACGACGACATGGAGCGGCGCGCCCTGTTCCACCACGCGCTGCTGGGCTCCCGGTTCGGGATGAGCGGGCGGATCCTCGCCGAGATCGAGCGGACCCGCCAGGAGCTCGACCGTACCCTCGCCGTCACGACCGTGACGGAGGAGCAGCTCGACCGGCTCGACGAGCAGGTGCTGCGCTACCGCCGCGAGTACATCACCAGCGCTCCGCTGCCGATGCTCTACCGCCTGATGCTGGAGCTGTGCGACGTGCGGACGCTCACCGCCGCCAGGCAGCCCGCGATGACCCAGCGCCGCCTGCTCAGCGCCACCGTGATGCTCGCGCTGCTGTCGGCCGACGCGCTGATGAAGCTCGGCGACACCCGTCAGGCCCACGCCTGGTACGGCACCGCCCGCACCGCCTCCGACGACATGGGCGACCTGAGGCTGCGCGCCCTGGTCAGGGCCCAGCAGGCGATGCTCCCCTACTACTACGGCGACCTGGCCGAGACCGTACGGCTCGCCCGGGAGGCCCGGATGCTCGCCGGAAGCGCGCCGAGTTCCCCGGCGGCGCTCGGCGCGGCGGCCGAGGCGCGGGCGCTGGCCAGGATGGGCGAGCACAAGGCCGCGAGGGTCGCGCTGGCCGAGGCCGAGAGGATCTTCGCCAGGATGCCTCCCGAGGGCCACGACCACCTGGCCTTCCGCTTCTCCGAGCGGCGCCTGCAGTTCTACCGTCTCGGCACCCTGATCGAGCTGGGTGAGGAGGTCGACTGGACGCCCGGTCCGTCGGGGGCCTACGCCATCGACCCGGCGCTCCTCCTGCTCGACCAGGCCGCCCACCAGGCCCGGGACGGCAAGGTCGACGAAGCCTGCCACCTGGCGGAGAAGGCCCTGCTCCAGGTTCCACCCGAGCACCGCACCTCCATCGTGCTCAGCCGCGCCAGGGCGGTGCTGTCGGAGGTACCGACCGCTCGGCAACGGGCCATGGTGGTCCGCCGCCTCGCCGACCTGCTCGCCGACGCCACGCCGGTCAGCTGATGAGCCCGCTCGCTGAGGCGGCGTTCACGGTTCTGCGTGAGGTCTGCGAGGACCTCGGGATCGACCACCGGGACGCCGAGCTCCTGCGCGTGCGAAGCAACGCCGTCTTCAAGCTGCGCAGCAGGATCGTGGTCAGGATCGCCACCGCGCCCAACGCGCTGACCCGGCTGCCGCCGGTGCTCGCGGTGGTCCGCTGGCTGGCCCAGCAGGGATTCCCCGCGGTGCGCCCGGCCGACGAGATCTCCGACCAGCCGGTGGTCCACGAGGGCAGGGTCGTCACCTTCTGGCACTACGTCCCGGCCAGCGGCCATCCGACGACCACCGAGCTGGGGGAGATCCTGCGCAGCCTCCACCTGCTGCCGGTGCCTCCGGTGGCGCTGAAACGGTTCGCCGACCCGCTGGCCGAGATCCGCGGGGCGGTCGACCGCTCCGGGGTGCTCACCCCCTGCCAGCGGGCCTGGTTGCGCGATCGTGTCGCCGAGCTGTCCGAGCGCTGGTCGGGCCTGGACATGCACGGCTCGCCGGTACTGCTGCACGGCGACGCCTGGATCGACAACCTGCTGCGCTGCACCGACGGCCACGTGGTGCTCTGCGACTGGGACGGCGTCGCGGTCGGCCCCCGCGAGTGGGACCTGGTCCACACCTACCACGGCCAGCGCCGCTTCGGCCTGACCACCGCCGACGTGGACGCCTTCGCCGACGCCTACGGCAGCGACCTGCGCTCCTGGCAGGGATACTCCACCCTCATGGAGATCCGCGACATATACGCCGTGGGCATCCACATCCGCAACGCGGAGGCCGATCCCTTCTCCCGCCGCGAGCTGCCCCGCAGGCTCGACTCTCTCACCCGGGGCGAGCAGCATGCCCGGTGGTACATGTCCGAACCGGCCGTCGTCTCCCACTGAAAGATCTTCATGCGGGAGGCGGGCGCGCCGGAGGGCACGCTTCGCCACACCGTCCCTGTCCGTGCCCTCCGGTCGTGCTCCGGGCGCGCCTGAGCCGTCCGCGGGGGTGCGCAGGGCTCTCTCCGCCGGTGGTCACGGTCCGGGACGCCCGGCGGAGCAAGGGGGGGAGACACGCCACGTCCGGGGCGGGCGCCTGTGGGGTCCTCGGTCTCCTCACGTGCGACAACCTGGTCGAGGTGACGCTCCGGAGCACGCCGGAGAGCGTGGAGGGGGAGGTGCCGGCCCGGGTGGGGTTCGGCCGGACCACCGTTTCACTCCCACCGGGAAGGGCGGCGGGCCGAGGTCGGGGAGGGGCGCGTGCTGTGCGCCTGGAATCGCCCGTCGCCGGGTCACGCGGCCCGAAGGGCACGTGAGACGCGGCTCGCGCGGGCTGGGATCACGGTGTCACGCCTGGGCGGAGGGGCCCGGCCTCCTTCCGGACGGGGGTGGCCCGGACGGGGGCGGCGCGGGTGGGCGCCGGTCTACGCCGGCGGATGCCGGCCGATGCCGATCGATGCCGATCGATGCCGATCGATGCGGTCGATGCGGCCGATGCCGGTCGCCGGCGATCGATGTCGTCAGGTCGTCCAGGAGATGCCTCCGGGCCGGCCGTGGACCACCTGCGTGGGGTGCGGGTCGTGCGGGGAGGCGGAGGCGGGAACGGCGAAAAGCACCGCCGAGGTGATTCCCGAGAGTACGGCGAGCAGGGCGAGGGTGAGGCTCCTCGAGGTTTTCATCGTCACTCCGTAAAGGGTCGGGGAAGGGTTGTGGAAGCGCCGCGGATGCCTTGTCGGGCGCGAGTCCATACTCCCCTGTTGGTTTTCCGGGTAAACGGAGAAACGGCCCGTATTAATGTTCGCGTAAACTGTCGAGAATAAAATTAAATATCCATATATTTAATGTTAATCGGTATAAGGTGGGGCGTTTAACGGGAGGGTGTGGCCCCTCACCGGGCGGGAGTGTGAGGGCTGCTTTGTCCCGTTCGCCGACGCGAGGAGGCTGTTCCCCGCTGTCGCGACGGCCCGAAATCCGTCACTTCGCCACTCGGCCGCCCGATGTCGCGGCGATTCGGCGGTGTTCGAACGCCGGGGACCGGAGAGCGGCCGGTGTCCGCCGGTCCGAAATCGCGCGCCGGTCGGTGCCGGTCGCCCGCGGCGGATGTTTCCAATATGTTTCGAACGCGGTTCGAAAGTTGTCGGAGCCTTGTGTGAGAACTCCGGGGCGGTGATATTCGGACGCCCGCCTCGGCCTTGAGGGGTACGCCTTAATGATTCTTTTGGTTTATGCGCCGTGCCGGGCCGCTGCTTTTCCGGAGGGCTGCCCGGGAGGTGTGGCCCTCTCCGGCGGGCTCCGGGGGATGTCCCAGTAACTTTCAACCATGACCACCATCGCTGTCACAGGAGCCACCGGCAGGCTCGGCGGGCGCGTCGCCGCCCGGCTCGCCGCGGCCGGAGCCGACCAGAGGCTCGTCGTCCGTGACCCCTCCCGCGCGCCGGAGGCGGGCGGGGCGGAGGTCGCGCGGGCCGACTACGCGGACGGGGAGACGGTGCGCCGGGCGCTCCGGGGAGCCGGAACCGTGCTCATGGTCTCGGCCACCGAGCACCCCGACCGCGTCGCCCAGCACCGCGCCTTCGTCGACGCCGCCGTCGCCGCCGGAATCGGCCACCTGGTGTACATCTCCTTCTACGGCGCCGCGCCCGACGCCACGTTCACCTTCGCGCGCGACCACTGGGCGACCGAGGAGCACATCCGCGCCAGCGGGCTGCCCTTCACGTTCCTGCGCGACAACATGTACGCCGACTTCCTGCCGTCGATGGCGGGCGAGGACGGCGTGCTGCGCGGCCCCGCCGGGCGGGGGCGGCTGGCGGCGGTCGCCCTGGACGACGTCGCCGACGCGGCGACCGCCGTCCTGACCTCGCCAGGGGAGCACGTGGGCGTCACCTACGATCTGACCGGCCCCGAGGCGCTCACCCTCGACGAGGTCGCCGCGACCATCACCGCCGTGACCGGCCGTACCGTCACCTACCACGAGGAGACGGTCGAGGAGGCCTACCGGTCCAGGGCGCACTACGGTGCTCCCGGCTGGGAGGTCGACGGGTGGGTTTCCACCTACACGGCCATCGCCAAGGGGGAACTGGAGGGGGTTCGCGACGCCGTCCCGCGCCTGACCGGGCACCCCGCCACCTCACTGGCGGACCTGCTGACCTCCTGAAGGCGCCGGACACCGCTCCCGGCCCTGTCTCCCGAACCCGGCTTTCGGGCGCGGCCTCCTGGACCGGGCCCGCCGGGTTCGATCTCCCGGACGGGGCTCCTCGCCGGGAGCTTTGTCGAGTTATCAGGTGATAATTTCTGGTTTTTCTCCTTTGGGGGGTTCTGGTGTCGGCGTCCGGGGGAGGGTTGTGACCTCGGTGTTCCCGCGCGAGGGTCCGCGGTCACGGCCTCCCGGGGAAACCGGCGCGGGCGGGCGGCCCACGTGGCCGTCCGCCCCCTTCCGCCGCGAGGGCGCGGCGGAAGGGCGCCACGCCGGACCGCGACCCGACCGGCGGGCGGGCGGAGGAACACCCCTCCCGGCAAGAGAGCAGGGAACCGGAAGGAGGTCGTTGTGCGTGTACTCATCCTCCTGGGCCTCGTGGGCTTCGTGGCACAGCTGGTGGACGGCAGCCTGGGCATGGCCTACGGCGTCACCTCGACGACGCTGCTCCTGGCCGCCGGCACCGGTCCAGCGGTCGCCTCGGCCACGGTCCACCTCGCGGAGATCGGTACCACCCTCGCCTCCGGCGTCTCCCACTGGCGCTTCGGCAACGTCGACTGGAGGGTCGTCGGGAAGATCGGCGTCCCCGGCGCCGTGGGCGCCTTCGCGGGAGCCACGTTCCTGTCCAGCCTGTCGACCGAGGCCGCCGCGCCGATCATGTCGACCATCCTGCTGGTCCTGGGCGCCTACGTCCTGGTCCGCTTCACGGTCTTCGGCCTGCCGCGCGGCAACCTGGGCAAACCGCTGCGCAGGCGTTTCCTCGTCCCGCTCGGACTGGTGGCCGGGTTCATCGACTCCACCGGCGGTGGCGGCTGGGGCCCGGTCGGCACCCCCGCCATCCTGGCCAGCGGCCGCCTGTCGCCGCGCAAGGTGATCGGCTCCGTCGACGCCGGCGAGTTCCTCGTCGCCGTCGCGGCTGGCAGCGGGTTCCTCGTCGGCCTCGGCTCCAGGAACATCGACTTCGCCTGGGTGGGGGTCCTGCTGCTCGGCGGTGTCGTCGCCGCCCCCATCGCCGCCTGGCTGGTCCGCCACATTCCGCCGCGCGTCCTGGGCTCCGCCGTCGGCGGCCTGATCGTTCTCACCAACGCGCGGACCATGCTGCACGGCGACCGGCTCCGCGTCTCCGGCGAGGTGCGGACGGCCGTCTACGCCGCGATCTGCGTCCTGTGGGCCGCCGCGCTCGCCTACTCGGCCCGCGAGTACCGCCGTGACCGCGCCACCGAGTCCGTCGAGGGCGTCGAGTCCGGCCTCGGCCGCCGCGGCGACGAGCAGGAGGCCACCGCCTCGACGGGATAGCCGGGCCGGAGCCGTGGAGGCCCGTGAACCCGGCGGGGGAGCCGTTTCCTCCCGGCCTCTCAGGGCCCTCCCGGCCTGTCACGGCCGGGAGGGCACGACGGGAGGATCAGAAGAGCGGCTTGCCGTCGCGGGTCAGCCTCCAGTTGGCCTCGGCGAATTCGGCCGGGTCGATGACCTTCGTCGTCGTGGCGTGGTCGATCAGCGCCTGGCGGATCTCCAGCTGCGCGTTGTAGACCACGGGGGCGGTCGTGACGTGCGGGAACCCGCCGCCGCCCGACTGGCGGTAGTTGTTGATCGCCACCACGAACCACTGGTCGGCGGCGACCGGCTGCCCCCGGTAGGACAGGCCGGCGATCCGCTGGCCGACCGGCTTGGCGACGTCCACGTCGTAGGTGACGCCGGAGAGCTGGTCGTAGTTGTAGTCGGGGGTGCCGTTGGCGTTGGTCAGCGCGGTGAGATCCACCGGGGCGTCCGGCGCGAGCTGGTTGTAGTACCTGGCCGAGTACTCCAGGTAGTCCTTCAGCTGGGCGCCGTTGAGCTTCACGGCCATCAGGGTGTTGTCGTAGATGTACAGGCCCGCCATGTCACGCACGCTCACCGGCCCGGCGGGGAAGACCGCGCTCCTGCTGAACGGGGCGGCGATCGACAGCACCGGCAGCCCGGCGTCGGCCGTACCCTCCAGGGCCTTCGTGACCGTCCCGGTCTGGACCTTCTGGATGTAGTCCAGGATGGGGGTGTCCTTGTACGGCGACTCCGCCGCGGACAGCTCCTCCTTGGACTGCGCCACCACCGTGTTGACGTACTTGACCGTGGTGTCGTGCTGCCCCTTCATGAGCGCGACGATCTTCGGGTCCTCGTCGACCGTGTTGGTGTTCAGCGTGGCCGAGGACTTGCCGGTGACCGTCCACTTCCCGTGCTTGCGGGTGAGCCGGAAGTCGATCACGCTCAGCCGCTGGCCCCACTTGGCGGGCTCGGTGAGCAGCACCTGCTGACCGGTGACCTTGTTGGTGACGAACCGCTGCGCCACCTCGTTGTGCGCGTGCCCGAACAGTACCGCGTCGATGCCCGGGACCTGCTCGGCGACCATGGCCGAGGCGTTCTCGACCGGCAGGTCGCCGCCGTAGGAGGACATCCCGCTGTCGCCCGCGTGCGCGGTGACCACGACCACGTCCGCGCCGAGGCCGCGGATGACCGGCACCCACTTCTTGGCGCTCGCGACCAGGTCGGTGAAGCGCAGTCTGCCCTCGACGTTTGCCTTGTCCCAGATGGTCACACCCGGGTTGGTCAGGCCGAGGACACCGACCCGGACCGGCTTCTCCCCCTTGATCCGCATCGTCTTGATGGTGAAGGGCTGGTAGGCGGGCAGGCCCGACCGGGCGTACACGGCGTTCGCGCCGAGCACCGGGGCCTTCATCTGCCTGACCCATGTGGCCAGCAGCGGAAGCCCGTAGTTGAACTCGTGGTTGCCGAGGGTCACCGCGTCGTACCCGATGGCGTTCATCGCGCGGGCCATCGGGTGGAGTTCGTGGGTCTTGTCGACCGGCTCGATCTTGGCGTAGTAGTAGGCCAGCGGCGTGCCCTGGATGGTGTCGCCCGAGTCGAACAGCAGGGTGCGGTCCGCGCCGCGTTCGGCGCGGATCCTGTTCACCAGCGTCGAGACCTTGGCCAGCCCGACGTCGTTGCCCTTGCTGTCGGTGAACTCGGCGTTCTTGAAGTAGTCCCAGTTCAGGGTGTTTCCGTGCAGGTCCGAGGTGCCCATCACGGTCACCGTCACCGACGGATCGGGGGAGGCGTACGCGATGCCCTGGACGGTCAGGGCCATCAGGGCCGTCGCACCGGCGACGGCGAGCTTCTTACTGCGCATGTGACCGGAGGGTAACCACCGGAGGTTGCCCTGTGGTTACGGCATTCCTGCATTTTCACGGTTACGGGGCGCCCGTTTTCCGATCTCGGCCTCTCCCCGCTGTCCGATCCCCGCCTTTCCGGTTCCGCGTCCGGTTCCGCGTCGGTTCCGGGTCCGGCTCCGTGGCCGCGGAGACCCGCCGGAGACTCAGCCGGCCACCCTGTCCGGCAGGATCCGCGCGGCCAGCGGGAAGGCGACCCGCACGCCGTACCCTCCGTCGGTCAGCGGGCCCGCCGACAGCCTGCCGTGGAAGAGGGCGACCCGCTCGCGCATGCCGATCAGCCCGTGTCCGGGCCCGGAGGCCTCCGCGCCTCCGATGTGGCCGTCGCGCGGCCCCTCGTCGAGGATCTCCAGTTCGAGCGTGCCGGGCCGGTATGCGACCGTCACCCTGGCCGAGGTGGGGCCCGCGTGCCGCAGGGTGTTGGCGAGCGCCTCCTGGACGATCCGGTAGGCCGACAGGTCGAGTCCCGCCGGGAGCGGAACCCGGTCGCCCTCGACGCTCAGCCTCACGTCGAGCCCGGTCACCCGCATCTGCTCGACCAGGTCCTCCAGCCGGGCGAGGCACGGCTGCGGCGTCAGACCGTCCCCCTCGGCGCCGGTACGGAGCAGTCCGAGGATGCGGCGCAACTCCTCCACCGCGTCGCGCCCCGTCTCCTCGACCACCCGCAGAGCCTCGCGCTCGACGGCCTGCTCCGGTTTGAGCGTCAGCCGCGCGGCCCCCGCCTGCATGACCATGACGCTGACGCTGTGCGCGACGACGTCGTTGAGCTCGCGGGCGATCCTGGTGCGCTCCTCGGCCACCGCCTCGCGGGCGAGCAGCTCCCCGCGCTCCTGCGCCTGGACGGCCATCTCCCGATAACGCCGTACGGCGACGCCCGCCCCGCCCGCGATGAAGGTCATCCCCAGCGCGACCATCACGTCTCCCGCCCCCGGAGGCACGACGGCCACGGTCATCGTCACGCCGACGAACACCGCCGTCATGACCAGCCCCGCGACGGTCCGCGGGTCACGCGACGGGACCTTGCCCAGCAGGGTGAACAGCAGCACGAGCTGGATGTAGAACTGCCAGGCGGTCACCTGCCCGCCGAGCTGCGCCAGCGCCACGACGGCCGCAGGTGAGTACAGGCACATCACGGCGAACGGCGCGCGCCTGCGCAGGAGGACCAGCACCGAGGCGGCGATCGCGAAGGCGATCCACCAGCCGGTGTGGAGATCGGCCGCCGCCCGGCTCTGCCCGTCGAGCTCCTCGGTGACGGAGAGCGCCGCCACGGCCACTGCGAGCAGCCAGTCGATCGCACCGGGGAGTCGGCTGTGGTCCATGAGGCGAGGGTAAAGCGGGCACTCCGCCAGGGGAATCCTTCTTGAGGGGGACTCACGCGCCGGGCCCGCCCCGGAGGAGGGACGGGCCCGGCGTGGGTCAGCGTTCGACAGAGGACATGTCCAGATAGCGGTCACCGCGCACGCTCCCGGCCGGCACGGCCGCCTCGAGCGCGGCGAGCTGGTCCGGGGTCAGCGTCACGTCGGCCGCCGCCGTGTTCTCCTCCAGGTAGCGCAGCCGCTTGGTGCCGGGGATCGGGATGACGTCCTCGCCCCGGGTCAGCAGCCAGGCCAGGGAGAGCTGGGCCGCGGTGCAGCCGATCTCCTCGGCGATCTTGCGGATCTCGGCGACGAGCGCCTCGTTGTGCGCGCCTTCGTCGCCGGCGAAGCGGGGCAGATACCTGCGGAAGTCGTCGGCGGGCAGTTCGTCGGCCGGAGCCAGCGTGCCGCCGAGCAGTCCCCGGCTGATCGGCGAGTAGGCGACGAGCGCGATGTCCAGCTCCCTGGCCGTGGGCAGGATCTCCTCCTCCAGTCCCCGGGTGAACAGCGAGTACTCGCTCTGCAGGGCGGAGATCGGATAAGTGGCGTGCGCCTTCCGCAGTGTGTCGGCGCTCACCTCGGACAGGCCGATCCGCCCGACCTTGCCCGCCGTGACGAGCTCGGCCATCGCGCCGACGGTCTCCTCGATCGGCACGTCCGGGTCGCGGCGGTGCAGGTAGTAAAGGTCGACGTGGTCGACGCCCAGCCTGCCGAGGGAGGCGTCGATCGCCTGCCTGACGTAGGCGGGGCTGCCGTCGACGCCGCGCTCCGCGCCCTCACGCCTGACGATGCCGAACTTGGTGGCCAGCACCACCTCGTCCCTGCGGTCCTTGATCGCCCGGCCGATCAGTTCCTCGTTGTGGCCCCGGCCGTACATGTCGGCGGTGTCGAGGAAGTTCACCCCGAGGTCGAGCGCGCGGTTGATGACCGCGATCGACTCGTTCTCATCCGTTCCGCCGTAGAACTCCGACATTCCCATGCAGCCGAGTCCGATGGCCGAGACCTCGGGGCCTTCCTGGCCAAGACGACGCTTGTTCATCGGTTCTCCCGTGCCTTGTAGAGGTCGATTTTGTAGTCGAGAACTTCCAGGTCCTCGGTGAGCTGCTCGATCTGTGCCCTGACCCGGCTCCGATGGGCCTCCAGCATCCGGCGCCGTTCGGCCGAGGTCTGGGGGCCCTGCCGGCAGAGTTCGGCGTAGCGGCACATGTCCGCGATCGGCATGCCGGTCGCGCGCAGTTTGGTGAGGAAGTCGAGCCAGTCCAGGTCGGGCGCCGCGTACTTGCGATGCCCGCTGGGCCCCCGCTCCACCTCGTGGATGAGCCCGATGCGCTCGTAGTAACGCAGGGTGTGCGCACTCAGCCCCGACCTGCGCGAGGCCTCCTGGATGGTGATCCCCATGAGGACCACCTTGCTCCTTAGAGTGCACTCTAAGTCAAGTCGGGGCCGCGAGCCCCCTCTCCCGGAGAGGCGACCCTGAGGAGGCCTGCCCTACCTTTCGCGGTCTTCGCCCAGCTCGCGGCCATGGTGTCACAGGTGTTCCCCTGGGGGCCGCACTACCTTCACCCAGGGTTCCTCCGGGATTGGTCAGGGGCGACTGGGGATCATTTCGGGTATTCCATTTCAAAGCCCGTCGACATGGTTAATCCATGGCAAGTCAGGCTTTTTCCGGGGAGACTTTTTCCAGTTCGACGATGGTCACCGGTGGCTACGCGGCGATCGGCGCCGGGGCGGTGGCCATGCTGGGGCTGCATCTGCTCACGGGGCTCGATCCGGTGCACACCGTGATCAGTGAGTACGCCTTCGAGCCGGACGGCTGGCTGCTGCTCGTCTCCCTCACGTGCTTCACCGCGGGTGCGACCGTGTTCGGGGGCCTCCTGGCCCGGCGCGCAGAGGACCGCGGCGCCGCGGCCCTGGTCGGTGTCTGGGGCCTGTGCATGCTGCTGATCGGGGCCTTCCCGACCGACCGGCCCGGCATTCCGCTGTCGATGTCCGGGGGCATTCACCGGTACGCGGCGTTCGTGGCCCTGCTGACGATGCCGGTGGCGGGCCTGATCCTGGCCAGGCGGTACGCCACCAGCCCCTACGCCCGGGCGGTGCGGTCGCTGAGCATGGCGTCGCTGGGGGTGCTGGTCCTGGTGGTCGTCCCGTACGTCGTACGGATGCTCGGGATCGACCTGACCAACGACGACATCCCCGCCGGTGTGACCCAGCGGCTGGTCGTGTTCTTCGAGGTGGCGGTACTGATCCTGCTCGGCCTGATGGCGCAGGCCAGGTCCGGGTACGCCCGCCGCCCGCTCTCCCCGGCCGCCGGCGCCCGCTCCTGCGGAGACCGGAGCCGGATGGCGGGCTCGGTGGTCCGGTAGCCGGGCTCTAGGCGGCCCAGGAGGTGCCGGGCTTGACGGGGGGACCGTACGGCGCGGCACCGTGGATGGGAAGCGTCGACGACCAGTCGATGCACACCTTGAGCGGGTCGGCCGGGTCCGTCCTGACCTGCACGGTCATGCCGGGCAGCACCCCGCCGAGCAGGAACGGCGGAACCTGCTGACGGTGCTCGGGCACCTCGTACGGCGCGCCGGAGGCGGGCGTGACCCGCAGCCTGAACTTCAGCACGTGCTGGCCGTTGACCTGCCAGCCGGTGGTGCCCATACCGGTGATCACGGCGCTGGCGGGCAGTCCCGTACGCAGCAGGCGGGAGTTGCCCATGCCGCCCGCGACGAAGAAGCTCATGACGATGAAGGCGCCCAGGCAGACGACGAAGACGCCCACACCCCACAGACCCACACCGCTCGTGGCGGCGAACATTCCGGCCACGGCGATCGGCAGCAGGGCGATCCAGATCATCTTCAGGGCGGTGCGGTTCATCGGTGGTTCCGATCTTTTCGTACGGCGTGACGCTCACAGACAACCGGTACGTGCCTGCGGCCCGCTTGATGATCGGTTGCACACCGCCTGACACTGGGCTCGCGGCCCTGTCGTGGTGGAGACTGTGGGCATGCTCCGCGGAGACAGGGTTCTGCTCAGGGCCACGACGAAGGAAGACCTGCCCGTTCTGCACCGGATGCACGACGAGGTGGAGACGGCGGTGGGCGCGTCCGACACGCCGTGGGTTCCCCGGTCGCTCGACCAGGTGATCGCCCGCTACGAGAAGCAGGAGCCAGATCCGGCCGTCGTCGAGTTCGCCGTCGAGTCCGTCTCCGGAGGCGACCTGCTCGGGTCCGCGGTCCTGTGGGGGATCGACTCCTACAACCGCAACGGTCACCTGGGGATCTCCCTGCTCGCCGAGGCGCGCGGCAGGGGGTACGGCACCGACGCGCTGCGGGTGCTGTGCGACTACGCCTTCCGGATCCGCGGTCTGCACCGGCTGGGCCTGGAGACCCTCGTCACCAACACCGCGATGATCGCCTCCGCGGAGAAGGCCGGTTTCCGGCGGGAGGGCACGCTCCGGGGGCACGCCTGGGTGGCGGGTGCCTTCGTCGACGAGGCACTGTTCGGACTGCTCGCCGCCGACTTCTCATGACCTTCTTCCGGGGCGGTACGGGTGACCTCCGGGGACGGTGAACGACCGATGAATGATCGGCGAAGCCGGAACTTCGGCCCGGCGACGCGGTGACCTTCTCCGTAGCATCGAGCGTATGAGCATCGACGGGAGTCTCACGGCCGGTCGCCCCGGTCGCCTCGATCGTCCCGGTCCCCACCGCGCGCCCGAGACCGTCACGCCCGGTCTCCGCTCCGAGGATGGTGTGTCGTGAAGGCCCTGCTGACCGGTCTCGGCGTCCTGCTCGTCCTGGCCGGAGGGCTCTGGATGCTCCAGGGCCTCGGTTACGTCGGGGGCAGCTTCATGAGCGGCGCCGGACAGTGGATCTGGATCGGCCTGGCCACGCTGGTCGTCGGCGTCGTCCTGGCGGTCAGGGGTCTGCTACGCGGCCGCCGCTGACCCCTCGGCACCCGCCGACCACTTCACGGAAAGACGGAGCCGGGCACCGCTCACCGGCGCCGGTCCGCTCCGTTCCACCACTCGCCGCACCGGCGCCTTGGGTGATCCCACGGATTACGGCGAGAGGGGCACGGAGCGCGGTGAGGGGGTGGGGCGGGGCCACGGGTGAGGTGGCCCCGCGGTTGTGGGGGCGTTAGCGGGTGCCGCCGGAGCCGTCGAGTCCGGCGCGGCGGAGGGCGTCCGCCATCGCGCCGCTCGGCGCGCCGCGCCGGTCGCCGCGGTCCTGCCGTTGCCGTCCGCCCTGCCTGCCCTCCCGTCCGCCGTCCCGTCCGCCGTTCTCGCGCCGGTCGCCGTTCCCGCGCCCGCCGCCCGCCTGGTCGCGCCTGCCCGAACCCTTGGCGGGCTCGTCCTCAAGCCGGAGGGTGAGCGAGATGCGCTTGCGGGGAATGTCGACGTCGAGCACCTTCACCCGGACGATGTCACCGGGCTTGACCACCTCGCGCGGGTCCTTGACGAAGGTGTGCGACAGCGCCGAGACGTGGACCAGGCCGTCCTGGTGCACGCCGACGTCGACGAACGCGCCGAAGGCCGCGACGTTGGTGACGACGCCTTCCAGCAGCATGCCGGGCTTGAGGTCCGACAGCTTCTCGACGCCCTCCTTGAACGTCGCGGTCTTGAACGCGGGCCGCGGGTCGCGGCCGGGCTTCTCCAGTTCGGCCAGGATGTCGGTGACGGTCGGCAGGCCGAATGTGTCGTCCACGAAGTCCTGCGGCCTCAGGGACCGCAGCACCGTGCCGTTGCCGATCAGCTTGGTGATGTCGCCGCCGGAGGTGGAGAGGATGCGGCGCACCACGGGGTAGGCCTCGGGGTGCACGCTGGAGGCGTCGAGCGGGTCGTCACCGCCGGGGATGCGCAGGAAGCCGGCGCACTGCTCGAAGGCCTTCGGACCGAGCCTGGCGACGTCCTTGAGCGTCTTGCGGGAGCGGAAGGGGCCGTTGGTGTCGCGGTGCTGGACGATGTTCTCCGCGAGGGTGGCGCCGATGCCGGAGACCCGGGTCAGCAGCGGGGCCGAGGCGGTGTTGACGTCCACGCCGACCGCGTTCACGCAGTCCTCGACCACCGCGTCGAGCGAGCGGGAGAGCTTGGTCTCGGCGAGGTCGTGCTGGTACTGCCCGACGCCGATCGACTTGGGGTCGATCTTGACGAGCTCGGCGAGCGGGTCCTGGAGGCGGCGGGCGATCGAGACGGCTCCGCGCAACGACACGTCGAGGCCGGGAAGCTCCTGGGAGGCGAAGGCCGAGGCGGAGTAGACCGACGCCCCGGCCTCCGACACCACGATCTTGGTCAGTCCGGGGACCAGCTTCACCAGCTCGCCCGCGAGCTTGTCGGTCTCCCGCGACGCGGTGCCGTTGCCGATGGAGACCAGCTCCACGTTGTGCTTCTTGGCGAGCGTGGCGAGCGTGGCCAGCGACTCGTCCCAGCGCCTGCGCGGCTCGTGGGGGTAGATCGTGTCGGTGGCCAGCACCTTGCCGGTCGCGTCGACCACCGCGACCTTCACGCCGGTGCGCAGACCGGGGTCCAGCCCCATGGTCGCGCGGCTTCCGGCGGGGGCGGCGAGCAGCAGGTCGCGCAGGTTGGCGGCGAACACCCGCACCGCCTCGTCCTCGGCCGCCTGCCACATGCGCATCCGCAGGTCGATGCCGAGGTGGACGAGGACGCGGGTACGCCACGCCCAGCGGACGGTGTCGGCCAGCCACTTGTCCGCAGGCCTGCCCTGGTCGGAGATGCCGAAGCGGTGCGCGATGCGTCCCTCGTAGGTGCCGGTCGGCTCGGGCTCCGGCTCCAGGGTGAGGGTGAGGACCTCCTCCTTCTCTCCTCGGAACATCGCCAGGATCCGGTGGGAGGGTAGCTTGGCGAACGGCTCGGCGAAGTCGAAGTAGTCGGAGAACTTGGCACCCTCCTCCTCCTTGCCCTCGCGGACCGCGGCGACCAGGCGCCCCTTGGACCACATCCGCTCGCGCAGCTCCCCGACCAGGTCGGCGTCCTCGCCGAACCGCTCGACCAGGATCGCCCGCGCTCCTTCCAGCGCGGCGGCGGCGTCGGCCACCCCCTCCCCGACGAAGGCCGCGGCGGCGGCCTGCGGGTCGACCGACGGATCGGCGAGCAGGCCGTCGGCCAGGGGTTCGAGCCCGGCCTCCCTGGCGATCTGCGCCTTGGTCCGCCGCTTGGGCTTGTAGGGCAGGTAGATGTCCTCGAGGCGGGCCTTGGAGTCGGCCGCCGCGATCTGCGCCTCCAGGGCGTCGTCGAGCTTGCCCTGACCGCGGATCGACTCCAGGATCGCCGTGCGACGCTCCTCCAGCTCACGCAGGTAGCGCAGCCGCTCCTCGAGCGTGCGCAGCTGCGCGTCGTCGAGCGTTCCGGTGGCCTCCTTGCGGTAGCGGGCGATGAACGGCACGGTGGCCCCGCCGTCGAGCAGCTCGACCGCCGCCTGAACCTGCCGCTCACGCACCCCCAGCTCTTCGGCGATCCGCTGATGAATAGACGTCGTCACGATCTCTCTTCCCTTGTGGTGGCAGCCACCAAGCTACCGCGTCGGCCGACGGCCGGGCCTGCCGGAAAGAGAGATCGGGCGGCGGGTCACGGGAGTGGGGCGCCGCGGGTGGGGGTCAGGCGTGTCCACTCGACGGTCGCCTCGGCCGCGTTGCCGCCGGGGGTGCCGGTCACCCAGTGGGTGACCTGAGGCTTTTCCCTGCTGTCCTGGACGACCCAGGTCGCCCCGGTGTAGGCGCCGTCGCGGAACAGCCGGGCGATCCCGGAGCTGTCCACGCTGACCTTCCATGTCGCGAGCTGCCCGGCGGTGTTCAGCGCGTAGACCCGCTCCCAGACGGAGGAGCCCTTCCGCATCGTCCAGACCCCGCTCCGCTGGACGGTCAGCATGAGCCGCCTCGCGCCGTTGGCGACCTTCACGCCGAGGCAGACGCCGTTCCCCGTCCGGGGGTCCAGCGCGCTGTCGTCATCGACCTTTCCCCTGAACTCCAGGGTGAAGTCGCAGCTTCTGGAGATGTCGAGGCCGCAGGAGGCCTCGGACGGCCTGGCGTCGGTGCTCCTGAGGCGGAGCCGGCCCCCGCTGGTGCGCGCGCCGCCGCTCAGCGCCCAGGCGCCGGTGATCAGGTCGCCGCCCTGGAAGGGGCGGGAGATGTCCAGCCTGGCGACCTTGATGTTGGTCTGGTTGTGCTCCCAGACGACGAAGAACCGCCCCGGTTCGTACTCGTCGGCGCTGGGATAGACGTCCCACCCCCGGGCCGCGCCCCTCGTCAGCCGGGGGCCGTCGGCGAACAGCCGTCCCGCCTCCCACGACTCGCCGGGCCGTTTGACCTTGTAGTGGAGGACCTCGCGGTACTGGTCGGGTTTGCTCGCCGAGGAGCCGAGGAACGGCCCGGCGAACGTGTTGTAGATCGCGAGGTACCGGCCGGCCGAGTCGCCGCAGAAGAACGTCTTGACGTAGTAGTTGGGCAGGTCCGGGGCCGGCCTCATCGGCGACCACGTCAGCCCGCCGTCCGAGCTGGTCGCCGTGACGCAGTGGACGGCGTTCGCGCGGTAGTGGGCGTCGCGCGCGGCCGCGGAGGTGCCGCCGGTCAGGTCGAGGGCCCGGGCCACCATCACGATCGTGCCGGGTGTGTCGTGGGAGGGCGCGATCTGCGGCTCCTCGGCCGAGACGCCGGGCGGGTTCTCCGCGAGCCCGCCGGAGGTCCAGGTGACCAGGTCCGCGGAGCGCAGCACGCCCGCCCTGGTCGTGCCGCCCGCCCGCCGCCAGTACGGCACCAGCCACAGCCCGCCGTGCCGGAGCGGCTTGCCCGCGACGACCACGCCCCTGGCGTTGTCGGGAACGTCGACGACGACGGGGAGGTCGGCCCACGTCCGGCCGCCGTCCACGCTCCTTTTCGCCACCATCGTGACGGGGAAGCCGTCGACGTCGCCCTTCGCGTCGCGGTCCTTGTCGATCGTGATGCGCCCGAGCAGCGCGTGGAGCGCGTTCCCGTCCCTGAGGAACATCACGTAGTGGTAGCGGTGGACGGCCGTCGCCGCGGCCAGTGTGCCCACCGTCCAGCTCGCCCCGCCGTCTCCCGACCTGGCGTACATGATGGACCCCTGGTCCGTCGCGGTGGGGTCGAGGGAGTCTCGCAGCCCGGCCCGCCAGGCGACCACGAGGCGCCTGGCGTCGAGCGCGGCGATGTCGGGGACCCGGTTGCCCTCGTGGGCGAGCTCGCCGTCCGGGCCCCGCTCGGCGATGCCGTACACGGTGACGGGGGTGGTGACATCCGATCCGACGACGTCGGTTTCCGGCCAGGACATGGATCACAGCGAACAGGCAGGGGATGGCCGTGGGGTTGCCGGGAGGTTACGGCGGGGTGGTCTTCGGT
The DNA here is from genome assembly GCF_040683035.1 of Streptosporangium sp. NPDC051022. Taxonomy (NCBI): domain Bacteria; kingdom Bacillati; phylum Actinomycetota; class Actinomycetes; order Streptosporangiales; family Streptosporangiaceae; genus Streptosporangium; species Streptosporangium sp. NPDC051022. The sequence continues at coordinate 110,750 of NZ_JBFBCF010000008.1, forward strand.
TCGTGCCGCGGGGGAACGGGAGCCGGGAGCGGGGATCCGGAACGGGGGAGCGGAGGGGCGGGGACGGAGAGCGAGAGAACGGGGAGGGGGAGCGGGGAGAACGGGGGAGCGGGGAGTGGGAGAGCGGTGTCCGTGCCGTCTTGACCGTGGCCGGTCCGTCAAGGAGGCTTACCGACCAGTGGTTCGCCCGAGCACGCCGAGCACGCGGAGAGCGCCATGGGTGACGTCGTTCCACCGGGCCGGACCCGCCCGCGGCGTTTCGGGCTCGCCTACCTCGCCGTGGTCTCGCTCCTGGTGGTGGCGGGACTGTGGCTGATGTGGGCCGCGGGGGCGGAGCCGCCCGTCCCCGAGTCGGTCGTCCCCGGCCAGGCGACCCCGGGGAGCGACGTCCGGGATCTCGCCGCCGCCGCGCCGGCCGTGGCCTCGATGGGCGACGTCGTGCCGGCGCCGCTCTCGGTACGGCCCGCCGTCGGCACGACGTACACGCTGCGGCCGGACGCGCGCATCCTCACCCACCCGGGTTCGGCCCAGGCCGCGGACGTCGGCGCCTACCTGGCCGGTGTCCTGCGTCCCTCGACGGGGTACCCGCTGCCGGTCTCCGAGGTCGCGGACGGGGCCAGGACCGGGGACGAGGCCGGGAAGGGGGGCATCTCACTGCTGCTCACCGGCCCCGGGCCCGGTCCCGCCCCCATGGAGCCCGGCGCCGAGGGCTACCGGCTCGACGTGACCTCCGGCGGGGTGGTGATCCGCGCGCGGACGGCCGCCGGACTCTTCAACGGGGTGCAGACGCTGCGCCAGCTGTTCCCGCCGGAGGTCGAGAGCGCCACCGTCCGGCAGGGCCCGTGGAAGGTGCCCGGCGGCCGGATCGTGGACCGCCCGAGGTTTCCCTACCGGGGCGCGATGCTCGACGTCGCCCGGCACTTCCACCCGGTCGAGACGGTCAAGCGCTACATCGACCGGATCGCCCTCTACAAGATCAACTACCTGCACCTGCACCTGTCGGACGACCAGGGCTGGCGGATCGCCGTCGACAGCAGGCCGAGGCTGACCGCCCACGGCGGCACCACCCAGGTCGGGGGAGGCCCCGGCGGGCACTACACCAAGGCCCAGTACCGGGAGATCGTGGCCTACGCGGCGCGGCGGTACATCACGGTCGTCCCCGAGATCGACCTGCCGGGGCACACCAACGCCGCGCTCGCCTCGTACGCGGAGCTGAACTGCGACGGGAGCGCCCCACCCCTCTACACCGGTACCGAGGTCGGGTTCAGCTCGCTGTGCGCCACCAGGGAGAGCGTCTACGCGTTCGTCAAGGAGGTCCTCGGCGAGGTCGCCGCGCTGACTCCGGGGCCCTACCTGCACATCGGCGGTGACGAGGCGAAGGCGACCCCGCCCGGCCAGTACACCGCGTTCATGAACCGGGTCCAGCCGCTGGCGGCCGCGACGGGCAAGACGGTCATGGGCTGGCACCAGATCGGCGAGCCCGGGGTACGGCACTCGCCGGGACGCGTCGTGCAGTACTGGGGGACGACCGCCTCCGACCCGCTGGTGGCCGGTGCCGTCTCGCGGGGCGCCCAGGTGGTCATGTCGCCCGCGAACCGGGCCTACCTCGACATGAAGTACACCCCGGAGACCACGGCCGGCCAGGACTGGGCGGGCCACATCGAGGTGCGCAGGGCCTACGACTGGAACCCGGGCGCCTATCTGAGGGGGGTGCCGGCCTCGGCCGTACTCGGGGTCGAGGCGCCGCTGTGGACGGAGACGATCTCCACCGAGGAGCAGATCGAGTACATGGCCTTCCCCCGGCTGCCCGCCATCGCCGAGCTGGGCTGGTCGCCGTGGACGGCCCACGACTGGACCGCCTTCGGCCGTCGCCTGGGCGCCCAGGGCCCCCGGTGGACGATCATGGGCATCGGCTTCTACCGCTCCCCCCAGGTGCCGTGGGCACCGTAGGCGGGGGCTCCGGGAATGACGCGGTGGTGAAAACGGTTATCGACACCGTCCCATGGTCCGTCAATCGAACAGGAGTCCACAGTGGCCGCCAACGAACCACGTCCCGTGATCAAGCTGCGCTCGACCGCGGGCACGGGCTACACCTATGTCACCCGGAAGAGCCGGCGTAACGACCCCGACCGGCTCGTCCTCACCAAGTACGACCCGGTCGTCCGCAGGCACGTCTCGTTCCGCGAGGAGCGCTGAGGCCCAGGCCGGGGATTCCCGCCGGGCCACGTGTCAGCCCCTCTCCGGGCCACGCGCCGGTGTGCGGGGCGTGGTCGGTGGGCGTTTCCGGTTACGGGGTGTCCGAGGCGGCGAGTTTCTCCAGGGCCTTTCCGGTGATGCGGTACGGCACCCACTCGTCCATCGGTCCGGCGCCGAGCGACTTGTAGAACTCGACGGCCGGGATGTTCCAGTCGAGGACCGCCCACTCGAACCTGCCGTAACCGCGTTCGACGCAGACGCGGGCGAGTTCGGTGAGCAGCTGCTTGCCGTACCCCTGTCCCCGGTGGCCGGGGTGGACGAAGAGGTCCTCCAGGTGGATCCCGTGCTTGCCGAGCCAGGTGGAGTAGGTGACGAACCAGATCGCGAAGCCCGCGACCCGCTCCCCGTCGGTGGCGATGTGGCAGAACACCGCGGGATCGGACCCGAAGAGCGAGTCGTGCAGCTGCTCCGCGGTGGTCTCGACCTGGTCCAGCGCCTTCTCGTACTCCGCGAGGCCACGGATCATGTCAATGATCGCCGGGACGTCGTCCGGCGTTGCGGGGCGAATCATGCTCGAAGTTTAGGCTTCGAGGCCGGGTGCCCCGGCGGGGGAGACGAGGTGCGGGCGCGGGGGACACGGGGGACACGGCGGGCACGGGGACGAGGCGGGCTCGGGGAAGGCGGAGACGGGGTGAATGGCCGGATTCGCCGGGATTCCCGTAAGTTGTCTGCTGATCGCACGCGGGTCGTTGAGAGAGGCGGATCACCATGTCGGCAGAGCCCACCGGTGAGCGGTTGACGGAGCTCAGGCAGCGGTTCGCCGCCATCGACGGCGACGGTGACGGCTTCATCACCGAAAGCGAGCTCACCGGGCACTTCCCGGGCCTGCCCGCGGAGGCGATCGGATCGCTGAACCGCGACGCGGACGCCGACGGCGACGGGCGGCTGTCCTTCGAGGAGTTCGTCCGGATCGTGGCGCAGGACTGACGGGGCTCAGTCGAGGGCGAAACCCAGCAGGGCCACGTCGTCGGGGCTGTCCTCGCGGTCGACCAAGGAGAGCAGCGCCTCCAGCTGGGCGTCGAGGTCGAGGCCGGCGACCCGCGCCATCTCGGCGCGCAGCCTGCCCATGCCGGTCACGACGTCCATCGACCGGCTCTCGATGATGCCGTCGGTGTACAGCAGCAGCCGCTCGCCGCGCTCCAGGCGGGTCTCGGCCGTCGGAAAGGTCGTGGACGGCAGGGCGCCGATCAGCGGGGCGAGCGCGCCGCCGAGATAGTCGACCTCCCCGTCCGCCCGGCAGACGAGGACGGGGGGATGGCCCGCGCTGGAGTAGGACAGCCGTCCCGTGGCCGGTGAGAGCCGTACGCACAGGACGGTGGCGTGCATGCGGTCGTAGCCGCTCGTCGTCATCCGGTTGAGACGGCCGAGGATCCGCCCCGGATCGGGGTCCTCCAGGGCGTAGGCCCGCAGCGCGTTGCGCATCTGCCCCATGGCCGCGGCCGCCCTGATCCCCTTGCCGACGATGTCGCCGATCACCAGCACCACGTCGCCGCAGGTGACCCGGACGACGTCGTACCAGTCGCCGCCGACGCTGGCCTCGTCGTTGCCCGGCAGATAGCGGCCGACGATCCTCGCGCCGTCGACCTTCGGGACCTCCGGCAGCAGGGCCAGCTGCAACGTGGTCGCCAGCCGCTGCTCCAGCTCCAGCTGACGCAGGTTCCGCAGGCGCGCGGAGGCGAGCTGGGCGAGCTGCCGCAACGCCGTCTCGTCGGTGTCCCGGGAGGAGACGGCGCCGCGGGCACGGGAACCCGACGGCTCGACCCGGAGGTCGCCGTCCGGGACGGGCGTCACCACGACCTCGGGGGCGTCCGCCAGCAGCCTGCCGTACTTCTCCGTCAGCTCCAGCACCTCCCGCTCCGACGACGCCTCGTTGATCGCGAGCGCGGCCTCGGTCAGCCCGCGCAGCCGCCGGTTGTGCCGGGACCGTACCGCGGCCAGCCGCAGCACCCCGCGCACCCGGGTGAGCAGCTCGCGGGCCGAGAACGGCTTGGCCAGGTACTCGTCGGCTCCCGCGAGGAGCCCGGTCAGCGACTCCTCCTGGCCCGCCCTGGCCGACAGCAGCATGATCGGCACACCGCGGGTCGCCGTGTCGGCACGCAGCCTGCGCACCAGCTCCAGCCCGTCCATGCCGGGCATCATCACGTCGGCGACGATCAGGTCGAAGGGACGCTCCCTGACGGCCCTGAGGGCGCTCGCCCCGTCGGGCACCGCCGTCACCGCCCAGTGCGGGCCGAGCAGGCGGACGAGATAGGCGCGCAGGTCGGCGTTGTCGTCGGCGACGAGGATCCGTTCCACGGCGGGCCCGTTCTCCGCGTCGCCCGCCGGGGAGTTCTCCGTGTCGCCTCCCGTGGAGGGCGCGAGGTGGATCCCGACGGCGGGAGCTCCGTCCGCCCGTTCGCCGAGGTCCCGCGGATCGGACAGCCACGACGCCTCGTCCGGCCCCTCCTCGTACGGCGCCGCCGCCTCCGCGAGACGGTCGGCGGGCAGGTGCGCCGAGCCGTACGGCAGCGTGATCGTGAAGGTCGTCCCGCTGCCGAGAAGACTGTCGACCTCGACCCGGCCGCCGTGCAGGGTGACCAGTTCGCGGACGACCGCCAGGCCGATGCCCATCCCCTCGTGGCTGCGCGCGGGGGAGCTCACGACCCGGTGGAAGCGTTCGAAGAGGTTGGGGATCTCGTTCTCGGCGATGCCGACCCCGGTGTCGGAGACCGTGACCACGGCGCAGCCGTCACCCGGCCTGACGCCGACCGTGACGCCGCCGGTGAAGGTGTGCCTCAACGCGTTGGACAGCAGGTTGAAGACGATCCGCTCCCACAGCCGCCGGTCGAGGTGGATCGGCTCGGGCAGCGGCTCGCCCTCCAGCCGCAGGGTGAGCCCGACGCTCTCGATCGACGAGCGGAACACCCCGGCCAGCTCGGCGGTCTGCGCCGCCAGGTCGGTCGGCTGGTAGCGGGTGTTGACACGGCCCGTGTCGATGCCGGTGAAGTCGAGCACGTCGTTGACCAGCGTGAGCAGCCGCAGCGCGTTGCGGCGGGCCGTACGGAGGACGAGCCGCTGCCCTGAGCCGAGCGAGGGGTCGTCGAGCAGCTCCTCCAGTGGTCCGAGGACGAGGGTCAGCGGGGTGCGCAGCTCGTGGCTCGCGGTGGTGAAGAAGGCGGTCTTGGCGATGTCGAGCTCCATGAGCGCCCGCGCCTCCCGGCGTTCCCGCTCGTGGGTCTCGGCGGCGGACAGCGCCCGCGACAGGCTGGCCGCGAGCAGCCCGAAGAACTCCAGGTACGGCCCGTCCAGCCGCGACGCGGGGCTCACCCCGCACACCAGCAGGCCCCGCGTCCCGCCTCCCGCGCTGACGGGCAGGGCGATCGCGGGGCCGGAGAGGCCGAAGCGCTCGCCGGGCACCGTCGTGACGCCGCCCTGACCGGTCAGGGGTTCCACGAGCCCGTCGCCCGCCTCCAGCCGTTTCCTGGCCGTGGCGTGGGGCACGGCCAGGCGGGGTGTGCCGTCGTCGCCGGGGAGGTACACGAGGCAGAACGGCACGTCGTCACGCGCGTCGGCCAGGGCCGACACCGCGGCCCTGGCCACCTCCCGGCGGGTGGGCATCCCGCTCGTCGCCGCGTCGACCATGCCCAGCGCGCGCATCCTGCGCTCGCCGAGCACCCGTTCCGTCGTCTCGCTGACCAGGCACAGCACCCCGCCCACCGTGCCGTCGGCCAGGTGCACCGGGTCGTAGGAGATGTCGAAGTAGGTCTGCTCGGCGAAGCCGTGCCGGTTCAGGGCGAACGGGTGGTCCCGCGCCCAGAAGGGCTCGCCCGTCTCGCGCACCCGGTCGAGCAGCGGGTGCAGGACGTCCCAGAGCTCGGACCAGTTCTCCGCGGCCGGACGGCCGAGCGCGGCCGGATGCTTGGCGCCGATGGTCGGGATGTAGGGGTCGTTGTAGAGGGCGATGTACTCCGGCCCCCAGAAGAGGACGATCTGGGCGCGTGAGGAGAGGGCGACGTCGACCGCGCTCCGCAGGGGGGCGGCCCACCGGTCGATCGGTCCGAGAGGGGTGGCCGCCCAGTCGTGTTCGCGGATGCGCTCACCCATCTCCCCGCCGGTCACGGGGCTACCCTTCCGCATTTCACTCCCCGCCCATCAGGTAATGTGACAATACCTGGTCGACCAAGAGATCCCTCGGTGAGGACATGGCCATTCGCCTGGAGAGACGGACGGATCCCGACGGGTCGCGGGTGCTCGTCCCCATCGGCGACCTCGACCGGGAGGCGGCGGACCGGCTGACCGAGGCGGTCGAGGACGATCTGGCCCACTCGCCCGGCGTGCTGGTGATCAGCCTGACACATGTGTCGTTCTGTGACTCGTCGGGGATCGTCACGCTGCTGGAGGCCCACGCCGGCGCGAAGCGGCGGGACACCGAGCTCGTTCTCGCCGACGTCGACGGTCATCTGCGGAACCTGTTCCGGCTCTGCGCGCTCGACCAGGTGATCCGGATCGTGGAAGAGTCCCATGACTGAGACGGTCGGCGGCGAGGTGCGCCGGATCTCCTTCCCGATAGAGGGCGATCTCTCCGAGATGCGGCGGCGGGCACGGGAGTTCCTGGCGATCGTCGCCTTCGACGAGTTCCGGGAGACGAACTTCATCCTGGCCATCAGCGAGGCCGCGAACAACGTGCTCGACCACGCGGGCACCGACGGCCTCGTCACCCTGCGGTGCGACGCGGACCGGGTCGTCGCCGAGATCCGCGACGAGGCGGGAGTGCTCACCGACACCGAGGCCGGCCGTACGCCGCCGCCGGTCGGATCCCGCCGGGGTTACGGGATCTGGCTGATGCGCGAGATGTGCGACGAGGTGGAGATCTCGCAGGAGCGGGGCGCGTCCACGGTCCGGCTCACGATGATGCGTCCCTGACGGGCTCCCGCGCCAGCGGGTCCCGCCGCTCGCTGATCCGGACGGCGCACTCGCGGATCCGCCGTTCGTCGAGGTGCCGGACTCCGGGAATCTGCAGGAGGCTCACCCGCAGCGTCTCGTACACCTCGTCGGCGGGGCGTCCGCCGTGCGACGTGGCGACGCGCCGTATCACCTGAGTGGTCCGGACGTCGAACCCGGACTCCCGCGTGGCGTGCGCGGCCACGTCACGCAGGGCGGCGTTGTCCATGGTGATGCGGACGCGAGGCATCCTCGGTTCCCCCCGGGTGATCGGCACGTCTTGCCCGATCACCCTAGGAGCCGGAAAGGCGCGGGTCACGCACCGGCCGGGGTGTCGCGAGCCTTTACCCGCGGGTGTCGGACCCCGCCTCCCGGCGCCGGGGAGGCATGATGTCCAAGGTCCTGCCTTTGACCCTTACCCGGGAGAGTCCGTGACGACCTGGATGTTGTTGGACTACGGCAAAGTCATATCGCTGCCCCAGCCCGCCGAGGACATGGCGGCCATGGCGGCCCTCGCGGGCCGCGACCCGGACGTCTTCCACGGCCGGTACTGGCACCACCGGAAGTCCTACGACGGGGGCCGGGCCTCCCATCTGTACTGGGGCGACGTCCTGGAGCGGGAGCTGTCTCCCGACGATCCCGTCGTGGCCGAGCTGGACGCCGCCGACGTCGCGAGCTGGTCCCACCTCAACCCCGAGAGCATGAGCCTGCTCCAGGAGCTCACCGGCGGCCACCGGCTCGCCCTGCTGTCCAACGCCCCGGAGCCGATGGCGGCGGCCATCGACCGTGCGCCCTGGGCGCAGGTGTTCGCCCACCGCTTCTACAGCTGCAGGATGGCCCTCGCCAAGCCGGATCCGGCCATCTTCGAGAGCGTTCTGCGGCGGCTCGGCGCCGAGCCCGCCGACGTCACCTTCCTCGACGACCAGGCCGTCAACGTCGAGGCGGCGGCCGCGCTCGGCATCAACGCCGTGCTGTACCGCCCGCCGGACCCGCGGTAGCCGCCGGACCCGCGGTAGCCGCCGGATCCGGGGAACCGCCGGATCCGGGGCGGCGCCGGGCCCGGGACGACCGCCGGGACGAAGCGGAGCGGGCATGTCCCAAGGGATTCCCGGCGGTGGGAGACGAGAGAGGGGAGGAGGCGGCTCAGCGGGAGGTCGAGACGCTTCCTCCGAAGGCCCGCAGCAGGGACTCGTCCACGTCTCGGTCGATGGGAAAGGCCTCGGTCAGCCTGGTCAGCTCCAGCAGGCGTTCGAGCACCCCGTGCACGCCCGCCAGGCGCATCCAGCCGTTCTGCTCGTAGGCGCGGCGCAGCGTCGCCAGCAGGGTCCAGATGCCGGTGGAGTCGCAGAAGTCCAGCTTCGCCGTGTCGATGATGATGCGGACATGCCTCCGCGTCAGTGGCTCAGCGAGCGCTTCCTCAAGCCGTGGGGCCGATATTTTGTCTAGATCGCCGTTGAGCGAAACCACCGAGAAATGCGGATGGTCGTTCACGGTGACGGAAAGCCGTGTCATGATGCCCCGCTGTCTACGTCTGCTGAGACAGCGCCCTTATGGGAGCCGTGCGAAGACGGAAACCACTTCAACCACCGTACGCCCATGGCTCATGACAGTTCAACGGCCCGAGGCCAACAGTGACGCGGCGGGCCCACCGGCGGAGGAACGCGCCGGGGCCGGTGGAGTCGCGGGGGTGCCGGGGCCGGCGGGCGGGGCCGTACGGGAGGGGAGGCCGTCCGGGGAGGAGTCGTGTGAGAGGGACGGGAGGACAGGAGGGGGGAGGCCGTCTCGCCGGATGGTGATCGTGGAGACGGCGGAACCCTGTGTTTCCGTGGTCTTTTACGTGGTCTGCTGTCTCGTGCTGTGCGCTGCCGCGTTCCGTCGCGCGGTCGGCCGGTCGCCCGTCTCGCCGTGGATCCGGCGTGGGCGGTCCGCCGCGACCTAGACCTTCGCGACGACTTTCGCGACGCGCGAGGCCGACGGTGGCCGTATCTCCACCGGGTTGAGGTGGGAGCCGTGCTCGTCGTGGTGGTCGGCGTCGGCGTCGTCGAACCACAGTCCGCCGTCCGCCAGGTAGCGGAAGCGGATCGCCTGCTGCGACGGGATGGTGAGGGACACCTGGTAGGTGCCGTTGTCCTTGCGCTCCATCGGGTGGGCGTATGGATCCCAGTTGTTGAAGTCGCCGACCAGCGAGACGCCGCCGACGGACCGATCGAACGGCACGGTGAAGGTGATCCTGACCTTCCCGTTCTTGGTCGGCTTACCACGTTTGATCATCGAGATTCTCCTGACGTCACTGTCTCCGTAGGTGGCCGGCCGTGATCTCGGTGGCGGCGGACGCGAAGGTCATGCGAGCCCCGTGAACACGTGCCCGCGAGACAGGCCGCGATCAGGAGGCCGACATCCGGTCACGGCTGGCGGTAACGATCCACATGGATGGTTACCGTCAGTCATCGACCGACAACATGAGGTATTGATTTTTGGTCCGGATCACGTCCGATCTTGACTGGATCGTGATGGTTGACCGGTTCACGTTGAACCTGATCATGCCTGTAGGGATCGTCGCTGACGTCGGTGAAGCCCTGAGTGCGGTTACATCGGGAAAGATGTCGTGAATTAGGCGGTGATCGGTAGGCGGAGGCGATCGAGGAGGCCGGAACGGTCAAGAGGGCCGGGCGGGGCCGGGCGGGGCCGGGGCGGTCGAGGGCCGTTGACGCGGGTGGATTTTCCGTGGCCGTCGCCCGGAGGGTTACGATCCTCTGTGGAAATACGGCCTATCTCGCCATCGCTGCTGATCGAGGAACTCGCCGACCGGATAGCCTCCGCGCCTCGTTCCTCCTGGGTGCGCGTCGCCCTCGACGGCGCGCCCGCCGCGCGTCCCGGGCGGCTGGCGGACGAGTTGGTGGAGCCCCTGCGTCTTCGCGGGCGTGAGGTTCTCCGGGTCTCCGCCGACGACTTCCTGCGCCCGGCCTCGCTGCGCTTCGAGTACGGCAGGACCGACCCCGACGCCTTCTACACCGACTGGCTCGACGCCGGAGCCCTGACCCGGGAGGTTCTCGGCCCGCTGGAGCCCGGCCGCTCGGGAAAGGTCCTCCCCACGTTCTGGGACACCCGGATCGACAGGGCGACGCGCGCGTCCTACGTCACCGTGCCGCCGGGCGGCGTGCTGCTGCTGGACGGGGCCCTGCTGCTGGGCAGGGGACTGTCCTTCGACCTGACCGTGCACCTGTGGCTGTCTCCCGGTGCCCTCGCGCGGCGGACCCGCGAGGAGACGCGGTGGACGCTGCCCGCCTACGAGAGGTACGAACGCGAGGTCTGGCCGGTCGACAGCGCCGACGTCGCCGTCCGCGTCGACGATCCCCGTCATCCGGCGCTGGTCGGGAGGTCGTGAGAGGGGTCCGGCCTCCGGCCTCCGGCGTCCGCGGAACGCGCGCACCGGCGGGCCGGGCCTCGGCGCGCTAGACTCCGGCGCGCGACGGCACCAGGTTCTCGGCGTAGCTCCTTTCGAGGATTTCCTCCCGCACCGGCTGCATCATGTCGCGGGTCTCCTCAATGCGCAGGGCGATGCCCACCGCGAAGAACGTCGGCGCCCACTGGCCGATGAAGATCCCCCAGCGGTCGGCGCGGTCCAGCCCGGCCTCCTCGAACGACTGGGACGTCAGCCAGGACGCGAAGGACAGGCCGATCGACGCGACCCCGGCGGCGTACATCATGTGGGACTTTACGCCCATCTTGTGAAGTGCGTTGATCATTTCTCCCCCTGATTATGGCTCGCTGTTATCGGTACCCTTTCGGGTTTTATGTAACCAAATGTCCGATATTGCGAGTTGGGGAGGCGTGTCAGGAGTCCTGGGCTTTGGCGTGCCCGGCGTCGCCGATCCGCTTGAGCAAGCTTGCCCGCCGCTCCTCCAGTTCGTCGGCCAGGCCCTCCTGCTGGTCGGCCATGCTGATCAGCGCCGACCGCTCCGCGGCGTCGGTGGGTCCCAGGTCGCCGACCTGCCGGCGCAGGCTGAAGACCTCGGCGCGGAGCCTGGCCAGGTCATGCTCGACTTGGTGGAGTTCTTCTTGGATGCTCATCCGCTGTCCATACCCGCATCCTCGGACCCGACTCCACCGCCCCCGGTCGCTCGCGAGCGGTACCCTTCGCGTGGTCGTCCATGCCGTCTCGCCTGGTCGTCCGCGCCGCCGGAGGTGTCGACGGAGGTGTCGACGGGGAGAGGCCGGGCGCTCACCGGGCGCGACCCAAGATCTCTGTTAGAACAAGATCCAATGTCAGCCCTGTTTCTGACGCGAGGATAATGCTGCCAAAGTTGTACGATCCGCGTCTGAAATGTGAAACCGTTGCACCGTCCACGGGTGACAGGGAGCGATCATGGGCATACAACATGCCGAAGACGGTGCGATGGGCGGTGTGCTCGCCCACGCGGGCAGTGGACCAACCATCCTGCGAATCCTGCTGGGCGCCCAACTGCGCAGGTTGCGCACGCTCAAGGGCATCTCCCGGGAGGACGCCGGATACGCCATCCGCGCCTCTCACGCCAAGATCAGCCGGTTGGAGCTGGGACGGGTCGGTTTCAAGGAGCGCGACGTCGCGGACCTGCTGACCCTGTACGGCGTGACCGACCCCGACGACAGGGCGCCGCTGCTCACGCTGGCCCGCCAGGCCAACGCCCCCGGCTGGTGGCACAAGTACGGTGACCTGCTCCCGAACTGGTTCCAGGTGTACGTCGGCCTCGAAGAGGCGGCCTCGGTCGTCCGGAGCTACGAGGTGCAGTTCATCCCGGGCCTGTTGCAGAGCAGGGAGTACGCCCGCGCGGTCATCATGCTCGTCCACGGCACCGCCTCCGCCGAGGAGATCGACCGTCGCGTCGCCCTCCGGATGGCCAGGCAGGAACGCCTGAGCAAGCCGAACGCGCCGACGCTGTGGGCCGTCGTGGACGAGGCCGTACTGCGGCGCCCCATCGGCGGGGCGAAGGTCCTGGCCGCGCAGATCGACCACCTGCTGGAGGCCACCGAGCTGCCCAACGTCCGGCTGCAGATCATGCCGTTCCACCGGGGCGGCCACGCGGCGGCCGGTGGCCCCTTCTCCATCCTGCGCTTTCCCGACCGGGACCTTCCCGACGTGGTGTACATGGAGCAGCTCACCAGCGCGCTCTACGTGGAGAAGCGCGACGAGACCGACCACTACACCCAGGTCATGGACAGCCTGTGCGTCCAGGCCTACTCCGTCTCCGCCAGCAAGCAGTTCCTGCGCGACATGCGTGCCGGGATGTCAGTCTGACTTCCGGCCGACGCCGCCGAGCACGATCATGCCCGTGGACGGCGCCTCCATCCGGGGGCGCCACTTCGTGATGTCGACCAGGCCGGGCTCGGCCAGCTCGAATCCGTCGAAGAACGGCAGGATCTCCTCGCGGGTCCGCAGGTCGACCGCGACCGGCCCGCGCGCCAGCGCCGCGCGGGCCCGGCCGACGGCTTCCTGGCTTCCCTCGCCGCTCGGGTGGGAGATGACGAGATGGCTGCCCGCGACCATGTGCTCGCGGAACGCGTCGACGACCCTTGAGGCGTTCTCCACCCCGGGAATCAACTGCAGCACCGACAGGAACAGCACCCCGACCGGTTCGTCGAAGTCGATGAGCCGCCTGAGGTCGGGATGGGCCAGGATGCTCTCCGGCTCCCGGATATCCGCGCGAATGGAGGTCAGGCCGGGGTCGGTGGCCAGGAGCACGTCGTTGTGCACCGAGACGATGGGATCGTTGTCGACGTAGACCACCCGTACGTCGGGGTGGGTCTCGCGGGCGATCTCGTGCACGTTGGGCGGAGTCGGGATGCCTGCGCCCAGGTCGAGGAACTGCCGGATGCCGGCCTGGGCCATGAACTCGACCGTCCGGCTCAGGAACCGCCGATTGGCCTTGGCCAGCACCGGATAGTCGGGCATCTGAGAGACGATCTTGTCTGCGTACTCGCGGTCGACGGCGTAGTTGTTCTTGCCGCCCAGAACGTAGTCGTACACGCGCGCCACATGAGGGGTTCCGGTGTCGATGCCGTCGGGGGGTGACTGATCATGACTCACGAGGCGAGTGTAGTCATCACTTCCGAGGGGATCTATCCCGCTTATCGGTCGGGACTGATTACTTGTGTGATGACCGCATGCCTTCGCCGTATTCGGGTTCCTTTACGGCTCCGGCACACGAGTATTCGACCGGTGACCGAGCGTCCTCACCGCGCCGGGCCGTACGCCCGGGTGTCTCCGGTCCGGTCCGCCCGGGGCTCCTCGGCCGGGGTCGCCAGCAGGAGGGGCCGGACGAGCAGGCAGGCAGCCCCGGCGAGGAACAGAAGCGTCGCCAGGTTCAGGCCGTTCCACCCGAGCGCGGTCAGCAGGGCACCGGCGGACACCGACCCGGCGGTCGCGCCCGCCGCGCCGAGCAGTTCGGCCGCGGCCTGGGTGCGCGCCCGCTCCGGCGGCAGGTAGGCGTGCACGACGAGGCTTCCGCCGGTGACCGACAGGAAGTTCCAGCCGACGCCGACCAGGGCCAGGGCGGCCACGAAGTGCGGGCGGCTGTCGCCTGTCATGGCGAGGGCGGCACCCGCGGCGAGCAGGAGCGCCCCGGCGGCGGCTCCGGCCTTGGCGCCGTACCTTTCCACGACCCGCCCCGACAGCGGTGAGGTGACGAACATGCCGACCAGGTGCCACTGGACCACCATGGCGCCGTCGGCGACGGTGTGGTGGTGCGCCACGGCGGCCAGCGGAGAGGCGGTCATCAGCATCATCATCGCGAACTGCCCGACGGCCGCGCAGCCCACGCCCGCGACGAAGACCGGCCGGGTGAGCACCACGCGCGCGGGCCGCGCCGCCGTGCTCTCCGCTTGCCCCCCACCCGCACCCGCACCCGCGTCCGCATTCGTATCCGCGCCCGCCTTCCCGCCCGTGCCCGCCTTCCCGTCCGGGGCCGCCTTCCCGTCCGGGGCCGTACGGGAGCCGGTGCCGTCGGAGGTGAGGCGCAGGAACAGGAGCACGGCGGCGGACCCGGCGGCGAGCGCCGCCACGACCAGGTAGGACCCGGCGAAGGGCGCGGCCAGCAGGTCCTGCCCGGAGGTCGCGACGAACGGCCCGACGACGGCCGCGACGACACCCGCCGCCATCACCGTGGACAGCGCCCTGGTCCGTCCGTGCGGGGGCGCGTCGTCCGCGGCGGCGTACCGGTAGTAGCCGCCGAACGCCTGGTAGAGGCCGATGGCGGCGGTGCTCAGGCACAGCAGCCAGAAGGAGCCGATCGTCACGGCGACGACGGAGGCCAGACCCGACAGCATTCCGGCGGCCGAGCCCAGTAGGAAACCGGCCCGCCTGCCGATCCGTGCCATCAGTGCCGACGCCGGGTAGGTGCCGAGCGCCGTCGCCACCGTGATCAGCGCGAACGGGGCCGTGGCCAGCGCGGGGTCCGGGGCGAGCCGCATCCCGGCCAGTCCGGTGACGGTCAGGTCGATCGCCGCGCCGCACATCGCCAGCGCCTGCGCGACGGTCAGTATCGACAGGTTCAGCCGCTGTCGTCCGATCGGGGACCCGTGCTGTTCGATGGTGCCGCTCACGATGCTCCTTGCTCTGCCATGCGGTACGGGATCGCTCCGTCCCGCCGCGTGGAAGGCAAGTCTCCGGCCCGCCGAGCCGGGAGAGGGAGTGGCTGGAAAGCAGGAAAAGGTATGATTCCAGCCATGCACCGGATCGTCGTGCTCGCGCTCCCGGGTTTCCTCCTCTTCGACCTCGCCATCCCCGGACAGATCTTCGACAGTGGCCTGCGCGGCCACGCCGGAGGACCGCGATACGACGTCAGCCTCTGCGGCCTCGAACCCGGCCTCGTCATGTCCTCGACGGGGGTGCCGGTCGGCGTCGCGCATGGCGTCCGTGCCCTGCGCGCGGCCGACACCGTGATCGTGCCCGGCAAGGTCTCCCCGGAGGAGCCCGTCGCCCCCGAGATCCTCGCCGAACTGCGCGCCGCCCACGCGCGGGGCGCCCGCATCGCGACGATCTGCACCGGGGCGTTCGTGCTGGCGCAGGCCGGGCTGCTGGACGGCAGGCGCGCCACCACCCACTGGGCGAACGCCGCGAGGCTCGCCGAGGTCCACTCCGAGATACGCGTCGAGCCGGAGGTCCTCTACGTCGACGACGGCGAGATCCTGACCTCGGCGGGCGTCGCGGCCGGGATCGACCTGTGTCTGCACATGGTCCGCACCGACCACGGCGTCGAGATCGCCAACCACATCGCCAGGCACACCATCGTGCCGCCCCACCGCAGCGGCGGCCAGGCCCAGTACATCGAGCGGCCGGTGCCCGAGCGCGTCGGCGGCAGCCTGGAGGCGACCCGCCTGTGGCTGACCGAGCAGCTTCACCGTCCCGTCAGCCTGGCGGACATGGCGGCCCACGCCCACCTGGCCGAACGTACCTTCACCCGCCGTTTCCGGGCCGAGACCGGCGTCTCGCCGCTCCAGTGGCTCCAGCAGCGGCGGCTCGACCACGCCCGCAGGCTGCTGGAGACCACCGACGTCACCGTGGACGTCGTCGCCGCCCGCTCCGGGTTCCCCTCCGCGCTCGCCCTGCGGGAGCACTTCCGCCGGGTGACCGGCACGACCCCCGGCCAGTACCGCGCGACCTTCCTGTCCCCCTCCTCACCCACCCCCCACCACCTTCCCGAACTTTCCCCACCCGTTTCCTGACTTCCTCCCCGGCCCCCGCACCATGCGGCGAAGCCGTTCAGTGCGGTGGCCGTGTACCTGCACCCTCCCGGTGTGCTCGCTCCAGGCGCCGGTACGGCGAGCGGTGATGCGGAGCGGATCGGCGCTGATGAACGGCGCCAGGCCCGGTGAACGTCCATGGTCGATACACCCGGCGAAATCTCGCGATTTACCGGAAGGTCGACCTTACCCATGCGTGAGGAAGACGTAATGCTCCCTTGTCAATTCGGTGGAACGGGCTGACATTCTGAGCACCCCGGTCGATCGGGGCTGAGCCCCAGGAGGCCGGATTGACCACCCCCCGCCGTGTTCTCGCTGCCCTTGTCCTTCTTCTGGCGGCGCTGACACCCGCGCTCATACCGGGAACGGCCGAGGCCCACACCTCACCCGTACCGGGACCGATAAAGGCGATGGCCTCGCTGGGAGACTCCATCACCCGGGGTTTCAACGCGTGCGGCTTCTATCTCGACTGCCCGTCCCGCTCCTGGTCCACCGGATCGGGGCCGATCAACAGCCACTACCTGCGCCTCCAGGCGGCCAATCCCTCCCTCGGCGCCTACAACGACGCGAAGACGGGAGCCAAGGTCGCCGACATCCCCGGGCAGGCCCAGAAGGCCATCTCCCAGCGAGCGGACTACGTCACGATCATGGTCGGGGCCAACGACGCCTGCACCCCCTCGGAGGGCGCCATGACGTCGGTGGCCGCCTACGAGGCGGCCTTCCGTACGGCGTTGCGGACCCTCACCACCGGCCTGCCCAACGCGACGATCTTCGTCGCTGGCATTCCCGACATCAAACGGCTCTGGGAGGTCGGCAAGGACCACAGGGCCGCCCGCGCCGCCTGGGCCGCCCTGAAGATCTGCCAGTCGCTGCTGGACGATCCCCGCTCGACCGACCGGGCGGACGTGGAAAGGCGCGACCGGGTGCTCGCCCGGGTGGTCGACTTCAACCTGGTGGCGGAGAAGGTCTGCGCCGAGTACACCACCTGCCGCAACGATGGCGGCGCGGTCTTCAACCATCGGTTCGAGTTGTCCGACGTGAGTCACTGGGACTATTTCCACCCCAACGCCACGGGGCAGAAACTGCTCGCCAACCTGACCTACCCGACCAACGACGACCGGTGAGCTGACGCGGTACCGCTCGCGCCATCCGGCTTACCCGTCCGGCTCGCCCGGGCGGTCAATCGCCGGCCGTTCGATTCCGCCGTCTCACCTTCACGCCCGCGGGACCACGTTTCTCGGCGGAGGCATTTGATTCTCCCTGCCGTTATGAATCCGGGGGTGCCGTCTTCTCGCCATGAGCCTTGTGAACACCTCTATTACGTATCACGATATACCGTGAGACGTAATAGAGAGGGTGAGTCGATGGAGCTCGGTGGGCTCGGACGGTTCGCCGACCCGGCGGTGCTGATCCTGAGCAGCCTGGCCGGTGGCGACAGACACGGATATGCGCTGCTGCGCGACATCGAGGAGTTCGCCGGGGTGACGCTGGGACCCGGCACCCTGTACGGCGCGCTGACCCGGCTGGAACAGCGGGGCCTGATCCAGTCACTGGCCGCCGAGCAGCGGCGCAGGCCCTACCGGCTGACCGAGGCCGGAGCCGCCGCGCTGCACGAGTATCTCCAGCATGCCCGCGCCGTGACCGAGGTCGGCCTGCTCCGCCTGTCGGCCACCTGAACGCCGGACGAGCGGCCGCCCCGCCGCAGGGCTACATTCGCGTCCGCGCGTACTCGTGCAGCGCGTCGCGGACGAACACCGCGCCCTCCGCGTTCTCGTACATGGCGGTGAAGCGGGGATCGTCGACGTACATGTTTCCCAGCCCCTTCACCATCGCGATCGACCGCTTCCTGTCGCCCTCGGCCGTCGGGGTCCCGGGGATCCGGCTCAGCCACCGCACATGCCGGGCGGCCAGAACCTGGGCCCGTTCCGACACGGGAGAAACCTCGTCCTTCACCGCGGCGACCCAGGCGGCGACCAGGTCCTCGGTGTCACGCTTCCAGGCCCGCTGCTGCTCAAGGGTCTTGCCGTGCCACCAGTCGTTGCTCACCCGGAAAGCGTGCTCGCCCCAGCGGGAGATCACCTCGTCCTTGTAGCGGTCGTTGAACCCCTCCAGCATCACGTCCATGCTCGGCTCCGCCCTTGCCAGCATGGCGTCGAGCGTGTGGCGCACGGCCCGGATCCGCTGCTCGATGCGGTCTCGCTCGGCTTCCAGCGCGGTGATGTGGGCCAGCAGCCCCTCGCGTTCGTCCACCTCGTCGGCCAGCACCTCGGCGATGGCGGGCAGCCCCATGCCCAGCCTGCGCATCAGCAGGATGCGCTGCAGCCTGGCGACGGCCGCCGGTCCGTAGAAGCGGTAGCCGTTCGCGCCCACCCGCGAAGGGACCAGCAGCCCGATGCCGTCGTAGTGGCGCAGGGTGCGGCTCGTGATGCCCGCCTTGGCGGCGAGCTCCTGGATGGTCCACTCCATGGTTCCAGTGTTATCCGATGACCTTCGTGCTGTCGGCACGCAGGGCCTGCGCCGCAGTCTGTCCCGTCGCCGCGAGGTAGGCGTCGACCAGCCTGTTCCCCGCCGCGTACCCGGCGCCCATCGGCAGCCCGACAGGGGCGACGCCGAAGCGCTCGGCGCTCGGGTCTCCGTGCACCCAGGCGGTGAAGTTCTCCATGCCGGTCACGCCGAGTCCGGTGAGCACCTTGGCGAAGACCGCGTCGTCGTCCTGGTGCGGCACGCCGATGCGGGTGCGGCCGAGGTCGTCGCCATAGAGCTGGCGGGCGAACGCGTCGGCGAGCCCTTCCGAGACCACGTGCTCGCCGACGGTGACCGTCATCGGGTTCCATACGACCTCGCCGGGACCGTAGCGCAGGTTGTGGTGGAGCTCGTGGACGGCCGTGGCCTCCAGTCGCGCCACGTTCTCGGGGAAGGGCCACAGCGTGATCACGATGTGGCCGGGTATGCCGCCGTTGCCGGTCACCCCGAGGCAGGGGCCCATGAAGTGCTCGTCCGCCGGGTCGCCGAGCAGGAACAGCACGGTGATGTCCTGGACGTCCAGCTCGGGTGTCGCCTCCAGTTGGAGGGCGAGGCCCTCGTCGAGGGCGCGCCGTATCCGGTCCCACGCCCCGGCCTCGGCCAGCGTTTCGAGCGCGGCGAGGCAACGCTCCTCGTCGCGGTCGATGGGGAACCCCGACGACTGCCGGTGCATGGCCACCAGGTCGACCTCGCCGGGAAAGTAGCGGTACATGCCGGCGACGGGCTCCAGCATCGAACGCAACAGGTCGGCGCGATCGGCGGCAGGGGCAAGCAGGATCCGCCTCATGGCGGAGTAGGTGTCGAGAACGGTGATCGTCATGGCGCCGAGGTTAGGAGTTGACGCAACGTCAATGTCAACCACGGGCGAGGCGACGTCACGGTGACGGTTCGACGGGGAGCGCTGTGATGGAAACCTGGTCGGGAGCCCGGGGTCAGTGCGGTGATCACTTGTCTTTCACCGTGTTCGTGTCCGTTTGGGCGCCGGTATGGCGGGTGGTGAAGTGGAGCGGGTCGGCGCTGATGAGCGGCGCAGGCAGGGAGCCCGGGGCTGGTGCGGTGATCACTTGCCTTTTACTGTGTTCGTGTCCGTTCGGGCGCCGGTATGGCGGGTGGTGAAGTGGAGCGGGTCGGCGCTGATGAGCGGCGTCTGACCCGGTGAACCTCCCCGATCACAGCACTAGGTGCTTGGTCGGGGTGTGGTTGAGGTGCCCGGCCGGTGTGGGGTCCGGCCGGGCACCGAGGGCGCACCGGTCCGGTATGGCGGTCGGTGCGGGGCGGTTCCCCTTCCCCGACGTGCGGGAACCGCGTGGGGGTGCGGCTCGGGCCCCTCCTCCCGAGCCGCACGCGGATGGTGCGGTGACGGAGATCAGGTCCTCGCGCCACCGCACGGGTTCAGCGGCGGACACGCGGGACGGGGATCCCTGCCTCCGGGTTCGTCACGCCGCACTCCGGTAGGGGTGGGCGGGGTACGGCGGCGCGGCGGCAGGAGCCGGGGAAGCACTGCCGCCGCGCCTGTCTGCGAGAGGCGGGGACACCGGCGTGGGCGTCTCACCCCAGACGATCGCGGGAGTTTCGTCCCGAGACGCGAGTGTCCCGTCTCTGAGGGGCGAGAACGCGTCACCCTGGACGGTCGCGGGCTCCCGTCCTGGGGTGCCGACCGAGGTGACGATGGAAAGGGCTGTCCCGGCTCCTTGAGTGACCATGGCCGTCTCCGCTTCGCGCATCCGGGCCTCCAGGCCCCCGGGGGTGGTGTCCTCGAGCATCAGCGGTTCGGGAAGCGGCCAGGAGGCCAGGGCGTAGAAGCAGCGGCTGCCCGGGCCGTACAGGATGGTCCACTCCGGCCACTCACGACCCAGTCGCTCGGCCTCGGCGCGGGCGGGGCCGTCCCACAGACGGCGGTGTACGGCGGTGCGGGGTTGTCCGTCGCGGTGCCGCCCGGGGAATCGGGAGCGCAGAGTCACGAGATCACCTGCCTGGCCGCCTGCTCTGGCACCTGCGTCACTCGCCCGGCCACCTGCGCAGCCTGCTCTGTCGTCTGCGCAGTCCACTCCGTCGCCTGCCGGGCGGCGGTCTCCTGCCTGATCACCTCGGCCTGGAGGTCGTCGAGGGTGTCGGCGTCGACCGTGCGCGTCGCACCGGCTCCCATCTCGTCCTCGGTGAACGGGACCACGCGCGAGGCCCACAGCCGTTTCCTGTCACTGAGAATCACCCGCCATCCGGGGATCGCGGGCGCGGGGTGTTCGGGCCTAGCATTTTCCATAGGTCAGGACCTCATTCCTGATCATGGGCCCGTCCGGTGTTGTGAGCGCCGGGCGGGTCTCTTGTTTTGCGGGTGAACCCCGCGATTCAGTGTCAATATTGAGGCGAACAGGAGGTCCGAATAGGTCGTTGTCGTAGCCGGGCCGTAGCCGCGAAAGTGGTTACACGAGCGCGAGGAAAACAATGGGCGACGAGTCCGAGATCATTGATCCGAACGTGGCATTCGGCGCGGTCATGCGCCGTTTGCGGGAGTTTCAGAAGATCGGCCTGCGGCTGTTCGCGGAGAGACTGCACGTCAACTTCGTGCACCTGGCCCGCTGGGAACGGGGAGAGCGTCCCGTGCCCTCGGAGATGGTTCCTGTGATCGATGAGATCTATGGAGCAAATGGTGTTCTCATTACGCTTCATAAGATCTTCGATCAGATGGATAGCGTGCTTAGAATGTCCGATTTTCGGCGTATATCTGGGAGTAAAATCGGATGGGATGCGTGTGATCAAAACGGAGAGGGTGATATGGAGCGTCGTGCCGTAATACAGCTTCTTACCGCACTCGGTGCCGGAACGGTCCTGCCGATTGACAGCTTGGAAACCCTGCGTTCGGGTTTCGGTCGTGCTCTCGGTGCCGCCGACGGCGACAGCCTCGAGGACTGGGAGCGGATCGCCTACGAGCACGCCTGCTCCATCGGTCCGCTACCGCCGACCGATCTGATCGGCCCGCTCGCCGTGGACATCGCCGATCTACGACAGGTCATGGAGCGTCACTCGGATCTCGAAAGGCGCGGCTTTCAGAGAGTGGGTGCCCAACTCGCCGCCATCATGGCCATGGCGCTGCACGAGACGGGGGATCTCTGGCAAGCTCGCCGGTGGTGGCGTACGGCTCGCTCCGCCGCCGACTCCTCCTCTGATCTCGACCTGTCGGTCTGGGTCCGTGGACGGCAGGCGCAGATCGAGTGTTACCAGCCCGATGCGACCGTACTGCCCCTGGCGCTGGAGGCGGAGCGCCTTGCCAATGGGCGGCCCAGCGTGGGACTGGCCGAGGCGCGGATCGCCCAGGCGAAGGCGGCTCATTTCACTGCTGTGGCGATGTCTCATGGGCGTGAATCCGCCACGCGGCCCGCCGAGGTTCTGGCCCGGTTCGACGAGCTCGGATCCTCGCTCCCGCATGAGGCCGTCCGGGAAAAGGCCGCCATCTGGGGATGGCCCGAGGAACGACACATGGGATCCCGTGTCGTGCTGGGGCTGGTCCTGGGCGACGACAGCGTCTATCCAGAGATCGTCAACCGGAACCCGGAGTATGGCCCCGGCTCTGGCGGCGCCCGAAGGCGCGCACTCAACGAGCTTCAGAAAGGGACGTGCATGATCAAGGCGGGAGAGGTCGAGCAGGGACTCAATGGAGCCGCCACCGCCCTCTCCTCGCTCCCGGTCCCGCACCGGACGACGGCGGTGATGTGGTGGGCCGATCAGATCCTCAAGTCGAGCCCCCAGCAGGCCCAGGACCTCGACGCCACCCGCGAACTCCGCGCCCTGACCGCCGGACCGAAATCGGCCTGATCCCGCACACCGACATCGAACACCGGAAACGCTCACCAGCCTGAGCACCGCTCATCAGCGCCGATCCGCCCCGCCCCACCGCTCGCCGTACCGGCGCTTGGACGAACACGCATGCGTGGGGGGTGAGGGCGGGTGCGGACGGGTGGGGGAGGGGGCGCGAACGCGTGGGAGGTGAGGACGCGTGGGGGGTGAGGACGGGCGCGAACGCGAGGGGGGTGAGGACGCGTGGGGGTGAGGGCGGGTGCGGGCGCGTGGGGGAGGGGCGTGAGCACGTGGGGGTGGGTGGGGGTCGCGTTGGTCGTATCCATGGGGGCGTGGTGGTGGAGGTAACGTGCCTTCGCTCCACCGCTCGTTGTGCCGGTGCTTGAGGGTACGTACGTGGCGGGGTGAGTGGGTGTCGCGTCGGCCGTCCGGACACACGCCCCTTCCCAAGGTGAGGATGACCGAGGCGGTCATCTCGGTGGGGGCGGTGACGGTCACGGTACGGCGGAACCCCAGGTTCACCCACTACGGTCACGGTACGGCGGAACCCCAGGTTCACCCATTGATGTCGCCGGCCCGGCGGCGGCCGAGTATCGCGGCGATCGGCACGGAGGCGGCCAGGCCACTGAGCAGGACAGCGGCCAGCGCTCCCAGCACGGCCGGTGTGTTGTTGAAGGCGATGCCGACGGCGGCCAGGGCGGGGCCGGCGTTGCGCACCGCCGTGACGCCCCCCATGGTGGTGCGCCGCTGCGGCGTTCCGGTGGCCAGTACGGTACCGGCGGCGAAGGCCGTGACGGCCAGGACGAATCCCGCCAGCAGAGTGCGTGAACCGGCCAGCGCGGCGATGTCGTGCCAGTTGCCCAGCAGCATGCCCGCCAGCACGATCAGGAACGTCACGTTCGACACCGTTATCGCGGGGGGATGCCACGACCGCGCCACGGCCGACGCGTAGTGGCGCATGATCAGCCCGACGGCGAACGGGACGAGCTGCAGGACGGCCACGGTCCGCACCAGAGCGGCGACATCCAGGGAGATCCCCCCGCCGACTTTCGCCGCGGCGAGGACGGCGTTGGCCGTCGGGCCGAAGGTGAGGCTGCCGAGGGCGGCCAGCAGCACCTGCGTCGCCGCGCCCGCGACCACGTCTCCTTTCTGTACCATGCCCAGCTTCGCCCCCAACGGCCCGCCCGGGGAGGAGGCGATCAGCACCGTCGCGACGAACGCCGCCGTGGGCAGGCCGAACAGCGCGGCGATGCCCCAGCCCAGCAGCGGGACGACGACCAGGTTGGCCGCCAACGTCAGCACCAGCAGTAGCGGGGCGGTCAGGATCGCGCGCAATGCCGACAGGGTGGTTCCCAGGCCGGCGGCGAACATGGTGGCCGCGATGAAGATCACGGTGATCGCGTTGAGCAGCAGATGCAGCGTGTCCATGGCGCTCCCGCCCCGATGGCACCGGCGGGCGACGTGCCCGAGGCGGTGCCCGTCGCCCCTTCGGTTCAGTCTGTGAGATCACCGAGCCGGCTCAGGGGGCTCAGCGAGGGCATGAAGCAGTGAGGCCGTGGAAGGTGGAAGGTGAGCGTGACGCTCACCCAGGTCTCGCCCAGCGGGCTCGTCGTGTCGGCGGCCGAGGTCACCACCGCGCGCACCCGCCGCATCAGCTCCCGTCCGTGCGCGCGGTCGTCGATGCGGAACAGGATGTAGGCCGTCGCGTACGGGCTCGGCCGGGGGCTGAGGACCCCGCGCTGGATGTCGCCGAGCTGGAACGCGGCATGTGTTCGCGTGCTCACCGGTACCTTCCCTCCGCTTCGCCTGAGATGTCACTTCACCGTGGCGATGTTCCGCCAGAAGGCGCGCAGGCTCTCGTCGCCGCCGAACAGCGAGCTGAAGATCGTGGAGTCGGCCAGGAGCACGTCACCGGCCCGATCTCCGGCGGGGGGCATCCACAGGAACATGTTGAACTCGGTGTTGCCTGCTTCGGTGAAGGGGTGCGGCGGCCTGGACAGGTCGATCGGCTGCCGGCCCAGCACGTGGACGACGTCCGGGCCGTCGCTCGTCACGGCGTAATGCGGCAGGTGCATGTGGAAGTTGAAGGTGGTCACGCCGTTCAGCCATCCCTTGGCGTCCAGGTCCCGGTCGGCCGACAGCGGCGCGATCTTCCCGGCCTCCCGTACCGCGGGCCGCAGCCCGTAGCGGTTCTCGACCGGCACCCCGAGCCCCCACATCAGGCCCCGGACGTATCGGGCGAAACGCTGCTGGCGGGGCACCAGGGGGTCGCCGTGGTGGTGATATTCGGCGTCGCGTACGGCCAGATCGTCCGAGGCCCCCACGTCGTGGTGCGGTCCCAGGACCAGGCAGGTCCCCTCCCTGGCCAGGAAGTCCCGCAGTGCCTCGATCTCCCCGGGCTCGGCCTCCTGCCCGGTGACCATGTGGTCCAGCCCGAACACCAGCAGGGTGTCGGTGTCGGCCAGCACCCGCTCGTCCAGCACGGTGCGGAAACCGGCCTGGTCGACGCGCTGGTACACCGGCACGGGATGGCCGGTGGTCTCCTCGACGAACCGCTGGAACGGCGCCCACCCCCAGAAGAACAGCTCCAGCACCCCGGCGATGCCCTGCTGGAAGCGCAGTGGGTCGGACCAGCGGGGATCCTCGTAGGCGGGCCAGCTCACCCGCCGCACTTCGGTCATCGTGGAGAAGCGGTTGTCGAGTTCGGCCGGGTTCCTGCCCGCCTCGGCCGGGTAGCTCCACGACACGTAGATGCTCACCCGCCGCCGCCCCGGGGTGTGGGGGCGCGGCACATGGTTCTGGTTGTAGGTGCGGGCGGTCCTCGACTCGCTCATCAGTCCTCCGATCGGCAGCGGGACACACCGGGCCTCGGTCCGGTCTCACTGCATCTGGTCGAGCATCTCCGACAGGGCGTCCTTGATCCGCAGCGCCTTTTTGATCTCGTCGGCGGTGACGTACGGATACTCGCCGTACTCGATGAAGCTCGGGCAGTGGTGCTCCCGGACGAACCTGACGAACGCCTCGGGGTTGGTCTTCCAGTCCTCGGGAAACCCCACGAGGTTCTCGAACGCCGTGTTCACCCCCGCCTTGCTGAACAGCGCGACGGCGTCCTCGGTGTACTTGTCGAAGTCGGTGTCGAAGATCCCCTGATACATGAACCGCGTGTCGTCGTCGAAGAGCACCCACCGCAGGTAGTGCAGCTTCAGCGGTGCGAGGAGACGCGGGTCGGCCTCCAGGGCCTGGGCCAGCCGGTGGCCGTAGTCACGGATCGCCTGGGCCCGGCCTGGCTTGACGTCGGCGACGATGGTGAACCCGTAGCACGCCGGGGTCCGCGGGAAGACAGGGCCGTACTTTCCCTGTTCGAGCTGGTCGGTCTCCTTGGGGATGACCATCGCCTGCGGCGTGATGTCCATATCCGCTTCTCCCTCGTCCGGTCAGCGGGGGAAGCGGCCAAAAGGCCTCCTGACATGGGAAATCATTCCCCTCCGAGAGAGCTCCGAACTACCGGCCCGTGCCACCTGGCGCCGGCGAGGCCCCATCCCGGCCCTGCCTCCGCAGGGTTCGAGGCCGGGCTCCGGTCCCGGTGGAGGTATCAGTCGAGGGCGGAGACGTGGGAGTCGTAGAGCGTTCGGAGCAGGTGGTTGAGGTGCTCGCGCTCACGGTGCGGCAGGGCGAAGAGGAAACGATCCTGCTCGGTCGCCGCTGCGGCGGCGAAGGCGTCGAGGAGGGCGTTCCCGCCGTCGGTGAGGGTGATGGTGCGGCGGCGGCGGTCGGTGTCATGCGTCCTGCGCTCGACGAGCCCTCTGGCGGCCAGGGAGTCGAGGACCGGCACGATGTTGCGAGCGTCCACGGCGATCAACTCGGCAAGATGCCGTTGGCCGATGGGCCCCTGTTCCTTGAGTGTCGTGAGGATCGAGTACTGGGTCTGGGTGAGGTCGTGCTCTGTCAGGAACGCGGTCCACGACCGCGCTGTCAGCGAGCCCAGCCGTGCCAGCAGGAAACCCGTTCCCCGCTCGAAGGCGGGTCTTTCGTTGCCGCTCACACCGGCCAGACTAGTCGATCGACATGATTCATGTTGTTTGATAGACATGAATCATGTCGATCAAATCGCGTCACATTCACCTGCCGATCGCCGGCCTCTCGCTGCACGTCGTCGAGGCGGGGGATCCGCGGGGCAGGCCGCTGCTGTTCCTGCACGGCTGGCCGGAATCGTGGCGGACATGGGAGGGCGTGATGGGGGTGGCCGCCGCGGACGCTCGGATCATCGCCATCGATCTGCCCGGAATCGGGGAATCCGTTGGGGCCGTCCCCGGTGGATCCAAGCTTCATCTGGCGGGAGTGGTTCACGAACTGGTGCGGCACCTTGAACTCACCGAGCTGACACTGGTCGGTCACGATGCCGGTGGGATGATCGCCTACGCCTATCTGCGGCGGTACGACGACGTCGCCCGCGTAGTGATCATGAACACGGTGATCCCCGGCGTGGCCCCGTGGAATGACGTTCTGGCCAACCCCTACATCTGGCACTTCGGCTTTCATGCCGTATCGGGGCTACCGGAGACCCTGGTCCAGGGGCATCAGGCCGGGTACTTCGACTACTTCTACGATGTGCTGTCGGTGGACCCGGCGAGAATCACCCCGAAGATGCGGCAGGCCCACGCCGCCGCCTACGGTGGCGACGCGGCACTCACCGCCGGGTTCGACCTCTACCGCGCCTTCGCCCAGGACGCGCGGGACAACGTGGCCTTCGCCGAGGCCGGACCGGTCGGCACCCCGCTTCTCTATCTGCGAGGGGAGGGGGAAGGCGGTGACATCACCACCTACGCGCAGGGATTTCGCGAATCGGGAATCCGGCACCTGACCACCGCTCTGGTATCCGACGCCGGCCACTTCGCCCAAGAAGAGGCGCCTGACCAGGTCTGGAAGCTCATCCGTGACTTCGCCGCGCGGGGCCTTCCCGGGGATGGCGTCGGCCGTGCTCCGGGGCTTGACCTCGATCGCGGTTGAGGTCTGACACTGGGATCATGTTGACGGTTGACGAATTGATCGCCGAGATGCAACGGGCCTGGAACGCCGGTGACGGTGCCGGGTGGGCGGCGAACTTCGCGGAGGACGCGGAGTTCGTCGACGTGGTGGGGCGGGTGCAGCACGGCCGGGAAACGATCGCCCGCGAACACCAGAAGATCTTCGACACCATCTACCGGGGGAGCCGGGTCGAGATCCGGAAGGTGGCCGCCCGTCCCGTCGGCGGCGACGTGCTGCTGGTGCACACGACGTCGACGCTGCGGGTTCCCTCCGGGCCGAGAGCCGGAGACACACACGCCGTCCAGACGATGGTCGTTCGGAACGGGCAGATCCTGGCGTTCCAGAACACCATCCGATCGGACATGGCGACCTTCGCGAAACGGGACGAGGACCTGGCCCGCCTGTCCCCACTGGGCTGGGACAGGGACTCCTACTGAATCCCAACGCGTGATGTCGCCACAGATGGCAGTGGCCTGGGAGAACAACGGCTTGCCAGACGACATCACGCGTAGACATCAGTAGTGCGGTGACCGCTTACCTTCACCGTGTTCGTGTTCGTCACCGGCGCCGAGGGGACACGAACACGGTGCCGGGTGGGGCCGGGGGCGATCACTTCCCGGGGTGCCACCCGGTGATGTGCTGGTTGCCGATGTTCTGGTAGATCTGGCCGCTTCCACCGCCGACGGCGTGCATCACGATCGATCCGATGTGGATGCGTTCCGCCGGAGTCAGCGGGGGAGTGAGCTCTTCGTCCAGGATCCGTCGTAGGTCGGTGATCAGGGCGGGATCCTCGTGCAGAAGGCGTTGCAGCCGTATCTGCCAGGAGGTGACCAGTGCCCGCTCGGTGTCGGCGTCGCCGTCCCTGCGGGCGGCCAGCATCAGGCCGCGCAGCTCGCCCAGCTCGGCCTCGACGGCGTCGGCCTGCCCGGGGTGGATCCGCCGCCACAGCGCGACGATCCCCGAGCGGGCCTGCTGCCAGGCGTCGGTGGTCATCGCCGTCACCAGAGCGGTTCCGGCGGCCAACGCGATTGGGTCCATACTTCACCCCTTGATTACCGTTTCTCGGGCTCACGGTAGAACCTCCGGGCTGCCGTGACCATCCGAATGTGGAAATCGAATATTGAGCAGGCCCGATGCTTCGGGGAAGCCGGGGCGGTGTTTGGGATGCCTGTCCGATGTCGCTCGTGGATCGCTCCATCCTGCATCGAGATCCGCTGCATCTTTATACGCATTCACTCGTTGCGTAGAAAAAATGAATATTTCGCTCGATGCCGGATTTCTGTGGTTTGTGCTGGTCGGTGCCCCTCGGGTGGGCTCCGTTGGCCGCGACCATGGAAGGTCGTGGACTCGCGGGCGTCCTCGGTCCGTCCGCGGGTGTCGATCACGACGATGCGACCGCCGGGAATTCATGTTGTTTCGAGGAGTCGGTCGCGATGCTCCGGAGTAAAGCGCTATATCAGGTATCTCGCCGATGCTCGGCCTGCGCTCTTATACGGACACGCAATCTCCGGTACGGCATCCGCGCTTCGGAATGCGGCGCTCGGTGGACGGGTCAGCCGCGGAGCAGGCAGAAGGGGTGTCCGGCCGGGTCGGCGTAGACGTGCCAGCCCCGGGTGTCGTCGCCCGCGTCCAGCAGGGTGGCGCCGAGCCGGAGGACCCCTTCCCGGGCCCGGTCGAGGTCCTCCACGTCGATGTCCAGGTGGAAGTGCTGCGGGTGCGCCGGGTCCGGCCAGCGCGGCGGCCGGTAGTCGTCCACCCCCTGGAACACCAGGACGAGACCGGCGTCAGTGTGAAGTGTCGCCCAGGCGTCGTCGACCGACCAACGGGGATCCGGCCGGTTGATCTCACCGCCGACAAGCCCCTGGTAGAAGCGGGCGAGAGCCGGGGCGTCGGGACAGTCCAGCACCACACACTGCAGCCTGCCGATCACTTCCACCCCTTCAACGAGGACACGGACTCCACGAGCCTAAGCGGTCCGCTCCGGAAGTTCTTCGGGGTTGACGTGCGGTCGGTTCACGCGTGGGCGGGTGGCGACGAAGGCCGCCGGCCGCCACCGCCTGACCGAGGCGGGCTGAGGGAGCCCGGCGGAACACCGTGGACCGCATCGGCGGGGGCGCGGCCGGGCACCTCCGGGCGAACTCGGTTCGGGGCCGGACGGCATGGGCCGTGGGGCCGCCCGGCCCCTCTCGGGGTGACGGACCGTGAACGGGGGCGAAGGCCGGACGACGGTGTCCGGGATCCGGAGGGGGCGTCCACGATCCGGGGGGAGGACCGGGGGAAGGAGGTGATCGCGACCTGGGAAGCGCGATGATCGGTGTGACGAGCACGACGGCGATGTCGTGGCTCCGATCCGGAAGACGAGGCCTCGGAATCGGGGCGGTCGCCTCCTCCTTCGTCTTGACCATGACACGGCCGGGCCGGGAAGCTCCACCTCGCGCGCATCAAAGGCCGGGCAAGGCCCGGCCTGTTCCGTCCTCGCGGGGTGGTCGCGGACAAGGGCGGGGCGAGTGGCCGTCGTGCCGGTGATCGCCGTGCCGGTGATCGTCGGCGGAGACCGGCTTTCGTGGCTTTTCCGAAGGCCCGCGGTACGTGGTCTCGTGAATGCGGTCAGGAGACGAGTCGATGTGCGCTTTGGCCGCTGAGCGGAGGAAGTAGTGGTTTACCTGCTGTTGCCATGTCATGGATGAGTTGGCAGGCAGCGCCGATATATGCAAATAAGTGCCGCCGGTAAGGTGCGCGGTGAGCCCGGCGGGGGCCGGCGGTGCCGTGACGCGGCGGTGTCGCGGCGCGGGTCCGCAGAGCCGTTGCAACGTTCCAGATCCGGGCGGCCGAGTGGCCCGCGGCGCATACGGAGCCCTCCTCCGGTGGCGCATTCCCCGGGGTTTCCCGGCCTCCGCCAAAAGCCTCTCTTACTGAAAAGTGTCTTTAAAATTGGCCGCCGACCGTCAACGCGATGCACCAGGGCGCGGGGAAAAAGCCCTGGAAACAGGGGGTTGTAACGCTCCAGCAATGCGTGGTTCACTGTCGCCGTCTCCGCAATTGTAAGTAAACTTTCCAGTAAGTGGCCTCATAGTTTGGGCGATCAGCCATGGAACAGATCCAGCCGCTCTCGTACGGACAGGAACGGCTATGGTTCCTCCACCGGTTCGATCCGAGGGATCACTCGTACAACACCTGCCACGCCTACCGGCTGCGCGGCGAGCTCGACGTCCTGGCTCTGCGGACCGCCTTCGAGGCGGTCGTGCGGCGGCACGAGACCCTGCGCACCCGCTTCGACGAGGTGGACGGCCGGCCCGTGGCCCTCGTCGGCCCCGGCGGCCCCGTCGTGATCGACCGGTTCGAGGCCGGTTCGGAGGAGGAGGCCCGGCGGATCGTCGCCGAACGGGCCAACACCCCCTTCGACCTGTCCGCGGCGCCGCCCGTGCGGGTCACGCTCATCCGCCTCGGCTCCGACGACCACGTTCTGGCGATGACGCTGCACCACATCATCGCGGACGGCGCCTCCACCGCTGTCCTGCGCGACGAGCTCGCCCACCACTACGCGGGCCGCGAGCCCCTGCCGCCGCTGGCCCTGCAGTACGGCGAGCACGTCCGGGCCGAGCGCGCCAGGCAGGACGGCTCCGGCCTCGCCTACTGGACCGGGCAGCTCGCCGACGTGCCCGCGCTCGACCTTCCGACGGACCGGCAGCGCCCTCCGCAGCGCACCGGCGACGGAGCCGAACTCCGGTTCACCCTGCCCGCCGAGCTGGTCGCGCGGGTGAACGAGTTCGCCCGCGCGCAGCGGGTCACGCCCTTCATGGTGCTGCTGGCCGCCTACCAGGTGCTCCTGGCCAGGCACAGCGGCCAGGCGGACTTCTGCGTCGGCGCCCCCGTCGCGGGCCGTGACCGCACCGAGCTGGAACCGATGATCGGCTTCCTGTCGAGCATGCTGGTGCTGCGGGCGGACCTGTCGGGCGAGCCGACCTTCGCCGAGGTGCTCAAACGGACCAGGCGGACCGTCATCCAGGCCATGAGCCACGCCGACGTGCCCCTCGAACGGCTGCTCGGCGCGCTGGGCGTCGAACGCGACCCCAGCCGGACCCCGCTGTTCCAGACGATCTTCGCGCTGCACACCCAGAGCGCCGACGGCGGCGAGGGGCCGCTGCCCGGACTGCGCGAGAGCACCTTCCCCGCCGGCTGGGTCGCCGCCAGGACGGACCTCTCCCTCGACCTGTGGCCCGACGCGGACGGCGGGCTGTCCGGCGTCCTGGTCTACAGCACGGACCTGTTCGACCGCGAGAGCGCCGAACGCGTCGCCGCCCGCCTGCGGGTCCTGCTCGACGCCGCGCTGGACGCGCCCGCGCGGTCCGTCGCCGAGCTCGACATCCTGCCCGCCGGCGAGCGCCGGTGGCTGCTCGACCAGGACACGGCCGTCGAACGGCCCCCGCTGACGCTGGTCGACCTGTTCCTCGCCCAGGTGGCCGAACGGCCCGACGCCGTCGCCGTCGTCGGGGAGTCCGCCCAGACCCTCACCTACGCCCGGCTCGCCGGGCGCGCGGCGGCCCTGGCCGTACGGCTCCGCGACCGCGGCGTCGGCAGGGGAGCGCTGGTCGCGGTCCGGGTGAACCGGGGCCCCGGCATGCTGGTGGCGCTGCTCGGCGTCACGATGGCGGGCGCGGCCTACCTGCCCGTCGACCCCGCCTACCCGCAGGCGCGGGTGGACTACGTGACCGAGGACTCCGGCGCGGCGCTCGTCCTCACCGACGACGACCTGCGCGACCTGTCCGCGCAGCCGGACGGCGACGCCGCCGCCCTGCCCCGCCCCCGCCTCGGCGACACCGCCTACGTCCTGTACACCTCCGGCTCCACCGGCCGCCCCAAGGGGGTGGTCGTGCCGCACGCCGCGCTGGCCAACACGCTGCTCGCGATCGGCTCCCTCGTCGGCGCGCGCCCCGAGCACGCCTGGCTGGCCCTCACCTCGATGGCGTTCGACATCTCGACGATCGAGCTCTACCTGCCGTTGATCACCGGCGGCAGGGTCGTCGTCGCCGAGGACGCCAGGGACGGTACGGCCGTCGCCGAGTTGGTCGGACGGACCGGGGTCACCCACGTCCAGGCCACCCCCTCGGGCTGGCGCGTCCTGCTGGCCGGGGACCTGCCGCGGGTGACGGGCGTCACCGCGGGGGAGCCGATCCCACCGCAGCTCGCCCGCCGGCTCCGGGCCCGCACCAACCGCCTGATCAACGGCTACGGTCCGACCGAGACGGCGATCTACTCCACCACGTGGGACATCCCCGTCGAACCGTACGAGATCGTGATCGGGCGGCCGATCGCCAACAACACCGTCTACGTCCTCGACCCCGCGGGCGGCCTCGCGCCGATCGGCGTGCCGGGAGAGCTGTTCATCGGCGGCCTCGGCGTGGCCCACGGCTACCTCGGCCGCCCCGCCCTGACCGCCGAGCGTTTCGTGCCCGACCCGTACGGCGAGCCCGGCGCGCGGCTCTACCGCACCGGTGACATGGTCAGGTGGCTCTCCGACGGCACGATCGAGTTCATCGGCAGGACGGACAACCAGATCAAGCTGCGCGGCCACCGGATCGAGCTGGGCGAGGTCGAGGCCGTCCTGGAATCCCATCCCACAGTCCGGCAGGCCGTGGCGGCCGTGTACGAGGAGACCCTGGTGGCATGTGTCATCGCGCCCGAACTGCCCGTCGTCGAGGGAGGCCCCGACGTCGGCGTCCTGCGTGAGCACATGGCCGCGCAGCTGCCCGGCTACCTGGTGCCGCAGTCGTTCGTCCCGCTGGACTCGCTGCCGCTGACCCCGAACGGCAAGGTGGACCGCAAGGCGCTGCCCGCCATCCTGGCCGCCCTGTCCGAGGCGCGGGCCGCCGCCGCCGACGCGGCTCCGCCGCGCACCCCCAACGAGCACCTGGTCGCCGGGGTGTTCGCCGAGGTCCTCGGGCGCGACACGGTGGGCGTGCACGACGACTTCTTCGCCCTCGGCGGCCACTCGCTGCTGGCGACCATGGTGACCGCGCGGCTGCCGGTGCGGATCCCCGTACGGGAGGTGTTCGCCAGGCCGACGGTCGCGGCGCTGGCCGAGCTGCTCGACGCCGAGGCGCCGGAGCACGACGACGTGCCCGTCCCGCGTCCCGAGGGGACCGTGCCGCCGCTGTCCTACGGCCAGGAGCGGCTGTGGTTCATGAACCGCTTCGACCAGGAGGGCAACGCCGCCTTCAACATGTGGCACGTCCTGCGGCTGACCGGACCCCTCGACGTCGAGGCGCTGAGTGAGGCGTTCACCGGGGTCGTCGCCCGCCACGAGAGCCTGCGCACGCGCTTCCCCGACGTCGACGGCGACCCCGTGGTGGTGATCGAACCGCCGCGCCCCGTCGCGATCGAGTACGTGACCGGCGACGCCGCCGTCATCGTCCCCGAGCGGGTGAACACGCCCTTCGACATCACCGCCAGGACGCCGCTGCGGATCACACTCATCAGGCAGGACGCCGAGGACCACGTCCTGTGCATCGTCGCCCACCACATCCTCGGCGACGGCTGGTCGCTGAACATCCTGCGGGACGAGCTGGCCGTCCTGTACTCCGGCGGCTCGCTGCCCCCGGTGCCGCTGCAGTTCGGCGACCTGGCGCTCTGGCAGCGCGGGCGCGACACGAGGGAGCCGTTCGAGTACTGGAGGACCCAGCTCGCCGACCCCACGCCGCTGAGGCTGCCGACCGACCACCCGCACGCCGTCGGCGGGATCCGGCACAGCGCCACCGTGGACTTCCGGCTGACCGCCGCCGAGACCGACGCGCTCGTCGCGATGGGCCGCCGCCGGGGCGCGACGCTCTTCATGACCCTGCTCGCCGCCTACCAGGTGCTGCTGGCCCGGCACAGCGGCCAGACCGACATCCTGGTCGGCACCTCGAACGCGGGCCGGGACACCGTCGAGCTGGAGTCGGTCATCGGCTACGTCACCGACATCCAGGTACTGCGCGGCGAGCTGTCCGGCGACCCGACCTTCACCGGGTTCCTCGCGGCCACCCGCGACACCGTCCTGGAGGCCTTCGCCCACCAGGACATCCCGTTCGAGCAGATCGTCGACTCGCTCCAGCTCGAACGCGACCTGACCCGGGCGGCCGTCTTCCAGACGATGGCGATCCTGCACACCGAGAACTCCGGCCGCGTGCCGAAACCCTTCCCCGGGCTGGCGGTCGGCCAGTTCGCGGGCGGCCACGCGCAGGCCAAGTTCGACCTGATGCTGGAGGCCTGGCAGGACAGCGAGGAACTGCTGGTCCAGCTGGAGTACGACACGACGCTGTTCGAGCGGGCGACCGCCGAGACGTTCGCGTCGCGCCTGGAGGTACTGCTGCGCGAGGTCACCGCCGACCCCGACCGGGAGGTGTCCGCGCTGCCGATGCTCACCGGCGCCGACGAGGCGTTCCTCGCCTCGGTCTCGCGAGGGCCCGCGCTTCCCGATCTCGAATCGGTGCCCGAGACGATCGCGCGGATCGGGTGGAGCTACCCGGACAGCCCGGCGATCGGCTGCGGGGGTCGCGTCGTCACCTACCGCGAGCTGGACGAGCTCGTCGACAAGGCCGCCGCGCGGTTTCGCCGCGGCGAGATCGTCCCCGTCACGCTCGACCGTTCCCCCGAGGGCGTCGCGGCACTGCTCGGGGCGTGGCGGGCCGGAGCCGCCTACCTGCCGGTCGACCCGGCGCTGCCCGAGGAGCGGCGCGCGTTCATGCACGCCGAGATCGACGGTGTGGCGGCCGACGGGGCCGCCTACGTGATCTACACCTCGGGCTCGACCGGCACGCCGAAGGGAGTGATCGTCGATCACGAGGGCCTGGCCGCGCGCGTCGCCTGGATGAAGGACGCCTACGGCCTCGGCCCCGGTGACCGGGTCGTGCAGTTCGCCGCCCTGAGCTTCGACACCCACGCCGAGGAGATCTATCCGGCGCTGGCCGCCGGGGCCTGCCTCGAACTGCTGCCCGACGGGGCGGTGACGCTGCCCGACCTGCTGGCCACGCCCGAGGGCCGCCAGGTGACCGTGCTCGACCTGCCCACGGCGTACTGGCACCACCTGATGGGCCAGATCGACGAGGTGGCCTGGCCGCCCGCGCTGCGGCTGGTCATCCTGGGCGGGGAGGAACTGCGGGCGGGCGCGGTCGCCCGATGGCGGGAGCGCTTCGGCGACCGGATCCGTCTCGTCAACACCTACGGCCCGACCGAGGCGACGATCATCGCGACCGCCGCCCAGCTGGCCGGGACCGGTTCCGGCGAGGGGAAGGGGCGGCCCCCCATCGGACGGCCCATCGCCGGTGTCCACGTCGCCGTCCTGGCCGAGGACGGCTCGCCCGTGCCGCCCGGCGCGCCCGGTGAGCTGTGCCTCGGCGGGGCGGGCCTGGCGCGCGGCTACCTCCGCCGCCCCGCCCTGACCGCCGAGCGTTTCGTGCCCGACCCGTACGGCGAGCCCGGCGCGCGGCTCTACCGCACCGGAGACCAGGCCCGCTGGCGCCCCGACGGTCAGCTGGAGTTCCTCGGCCGGACCGACGACCAGATCAAGGTGCGCGGTTTCCGGATCGAGCCGGGGGAGGTCGAGGCGCGGCTGCTCGCCCACCCGGCCGTACGGCAGGCCGCGGTCGCCGCCGTGGACGACACCCTGATCGGATACGTGGTGATGGGCCCGGCCACCGGAACGACCGGCGGCCGGTCCGTGGGAACGGTCCCGGACCCGGCCGACGAGCTGCCGCCCTTCCTGTCCAGGGCCCTGCCCTCCTACCTGGTGCCCTCGGTGTGGGTGACGCTCGACGCGCTCCCCCTGACCCGGCACGGGAAGATCGACAGGGCGGCGCTCCCCGAACCGGTCATCGACCGGAACACCCCTTCGGTGCCGCCCAGGACGGACGCCGAGCACCTCGTCGCCGAGGTCTTCGCCGAGGTGCTCGGCCTCGCGGAGGTCGGCGCGCTGGACGACTTCTTCGCCCTCGGCGGCCACTCGCTCCTGGCCACCCGCGTGATCGCCCGGGTCCGCGCCATCACCGACGTGGAGGTCCCGATCCGGGTGATGTTCGAGAACAGCACGGTGGCGGGCCTGGCCGGGATCGTCGAGGACATGCTCCTGGCGGAGATCTCCGGCCTGTCCGACGAGGAGGCGGCCCGGCTCACCCAGGAGGGGTCCCCGTAACCCGCGCCCCCGAAGAGACCGCACGACGAAGAAGCCCACGATCGAGACCCCGCACGGTCATACCAAGGAGCCTGTCCAGGTGACGTATCAAGTCGTGGTCAACCACGAGGAGCAGTACTCGATCTGGCCCGCCGACCGGCGGCTTCCCGACGGCTGGCGGCCGGACGGGACCTCGGGGAGCAGGCAGGAGTGTCTCGACCACATCGATCGGGTGTGGACGGACCTGCGGCCGAAGAGCGCCCGATGAGCGCCGCCCGGCCCGCGACGGTGGAGGAACCGGTGGATGTGAGGGAGCTCGTGACGGCCGGGGAGCCGGTGGGAGTGAAGGGGCCCGTGGCGGCGGGGGAGCCGACGGGTGTGCAGGGGTCCGTGACGGCGGGGGAGCCGGTGGGCCGCGTCACGGTCCGCTACGGCGGTGAACGGACCGGCAGCGGGCCGGTGACCGTGGGCCAGGCCAACATGATCCGCTGCGTGCTGTCCGACCCGCCCGAGCACATGAACTACCGCGTCGTACTGGACCTGCAGCCGGGGACGACGCTCACCGACATCGCCGCGGCGGCGGGGACGCTGCTCTCCCGGCACGAGTCGCTGCGCACCACGTTCCGGGACGGGATCCAGTACGTCGCGGCCGAGGGGGAACTGTCCGTCGAGGTGCACGAGGGCGGCGGTTCCGCCGACGTCGCGGACGAGGTGGCGTCGTGGCTGCAGGCCGTACGGTTCGACCTCGCCGCGGAGATCTCGGTGCGGATGGCGGTGATCGTCTCGGACGGCGTCCCCGAGCGCCTCGTCTTCGTCACCACGCACAGCACGGTCGACGCGGGAGGCCTGGCCGTGCTGCGGTCCGAGCTGAACGACCTGCTCCTGGGCAAGCCCCTGGCCGCCGTGACCGCCCCCCAGCCGCTCGACGTGGCCGAGAGCGAGCGGACCCCCGCGAGTGTCAGGAGGGCGGAGGCCGCGCTCCGGTACTGGGAGACCCAGCTGTGGCGGATCCCCCGCTCGACCCTGACGGTCGCGGTCGACGGGGACGACAACGACTGGCTGCTGCCACGTCTGCGGGTCCGTTCGACGGCGGCCGCGCGGGCGCTCGGGCGGATCGCGGCCCGCACCGGCGCCAGCCGTTCCGCCGCGGTGCTGGCCGCCTTCGCCGCGCTCGCCGGAGTGCGGGCCGGCCAGCCCGAGGTCGTGGCCCTGGCGATCTCGGCCAACCGGTTCCGCCCGGAGCTGCGGGAGTACGTCGGCCCGCTCGCCCAGGACGCCCTGGTCCCGGTCGGCGTCGACGAGCCCACGTTCGACGGCGTGCTGCGCCGCACCCGCGCCGCCTCGCTGGCCGCCTACCAGAACAGCCGGTTCGACTCCGACGCGCTCATCCAGATCATGGAGAGGGTGCACCGGGAGAGAGGGGTGTTCTTCGCCCGCGACATCGTCTTCAACGACATGAGCATCCCGGGGCTGGGGCGTCGCACGGGGGGCCGTACCGCGGAGGAGGGCCCGGACATCCGCTCCCACTGGCTCCCCGACGCCACGCTGCCCACCCGCACGTCGCTGTGGGTGCACCTGCTGGAGGGCGAGGTCGACTTCACCCTCTGGGCCGACCCCCGCTGTCTGCCGCGGGCGGACGCCCAGGCGGTCGGCGAGGGGATCATGCGGCTGCTCGTCGAGGCCGGTGACCGGGACGTGCCGATGGCCGAGCTGTCCGGCCTGACCGGGGTCCTTCCGGTGCCCAGGGACGACGGGTGGCTGATGACCGACTCGTGCTGGGTCGAACTGGCCGAGGTCCGGCGGCTCGTCGCCGACGCCGTGGACGGGCGCCCCTTCCTGGTGACGCCGGTCGACGGACGGCTCGTGTGCCACCTCGCCGCGCCGGCGACCCCGCAGGAGGTCCACACCGCCTGCGTGGCCAGGCTGTTCGGCCGGATGTCGGCGATGGCCCCGCACCACTACGTGATCTGTGAGAGCGCCCCCGGCTCTCCCGACGGCTGGCAGGACCAGCCGGTGATCGCCGAAGGCTCGGGACGCTAGTGCTGTGACCGGGAACGTTCACCGGGCCGGACACCGTTCATCGGTGCCGGCCCGCCCCACTCCACCGCTCGCCGTACCGGCGCTCGGACGGTCACGAACACGGTGAAGGCACGCGGTCACCGCACCGGCTGTCACAGGCCCCCGGAACCAGCCCGGTGCTCGCCCAGGTGACCACCCAGGAAACCGCCCAGGTGACGACCCAGCCCACCACCCAGGCCGTCGCCCGATGCTCGAAGGTGTCGGCAGGAGGGGCCTGCCGGCACCGAAAAGGGGGCATGTGATGGGAACGAGCGGTGGCAGGATCGGGGCGCGTGGACCGGTGGCGTGGGTCAAGAGCGCCTACAGCGGACACGGCAACTGCGTTGAGGTGATCGCCGCCGGGGGCGGGGTCGCGGTGCGTGACTCCAAGGTTCCCGACGGCCCGCTGCTGTGGTTCACCCGCGCGGAGTGGAAGGCCTTCCTGGAGGGCGTCAAGGACGGGGAGTTCGACCACTTCGCCGAGGGCGCCTAGCCGTCGGCCGGGGGCGCCGCGGTGGCCCGGCCACCGCGGCGCCCTTCCCGGGGCGGGCGGCCGGTCCGTCCCGGGCGACGGGCCGGGGAACCGGGCCCGGGAGCCGGAAGACGGGGGACCGGGCCCGGGAGCCGGAAGACGGGAGCCGAAAGACGGGAGCCGGAAGACGGGGCCTGGGAAGCGGGGATCTACCGCGTCTGGGCGCGGACCGTGGCGCTGATCTCGGTGAGGAGGTCACGGGCCTGGTCGCCGTAGAGCGCCGACCGGCTCAGCAGGCTCCGCTGGTCGTAGTAGAGACGGATGTCCCGCGGATCGCTGACGAGCAGCTCGGTGTGGAGCGTCTCCACGGTGATGAAGGTGTCGGCCTCGTTGTCGCCCTCGTAGATGACGAAGCCGTGCGGGACGAAGGCGAGAGCCTGGTGGCAATAGGGAATGAGCCCGATGGAGACGTTGTCCAGGGTGCTGAGCGAGGCGATCCGGTCCAGCTGGGCCAGCAGGGTCTGCGGTGAGCCGTGGCGCCAGTGCAGCGCGGCCTCGGCGATCAGGAAGTCGAACCGTTTGTCGCCGTAGAGGCACACCTGACGCTCCAGCCGGGCCGCGACCGCGGCGGCCACGGCGTCGGGGGAGTAGGGCACGCCGAGGATGGGGAACAGCTGGCGGGCGTAGTCGGCGGTCTGCAGCAGACCGGGGATGACCACCGACTCGAACCCGAGCATCGTGTGAACACGGCTTTCGCGTTCCCGCACGTCGTCCTGCAGATGGGAATGCTCAGCGAGCCGGGTCCGCCAGACGTGGGACTCGGTGAAGGCCGCCTCCGTCAGGATCTGCAGCAGCTCCCGAGTCTGGGCGGGAGCCGCCACGGCCTCGGCCCACGCGCCCACCTCGGGCAACGAGGGCAGCGCGGTCCCCGACTCGATCCGTGACACCTTGGACTGGCTGATCCCGATCCGCTGGGCCAGCTCCCGGCCGGAGAGACCGGACAGATCACGCAGGCGGCGCAGTTCGGCGGCCAGCCGTTGCCGTTTGGGCTGCGGCTCTCGCTGCTCGGACATGTCCGCCATTGTGACCTCAGCCTTCCCGCGGAAGCATGCCGGTGCCTCCGGGACTCTCATAGTGATTCAAAATGATTCAATTATGATTCGGATCATGCCAGGAAAGATGACTCGGTGTCAACTATACGGACGCCTGTATTACCCTGATTTCCTAGGTTTTCTAGGGAAAAGTGGCTTGACAGGGAGAAGGAGGTGATTCAATGTGAATCATTATGATGCAAATTGAAGGCACGGGGATTGCTTTCCCTTGGGAACCGCGTGTCGAGGTGGCCGGTACGGCGCACGATTCGCCGATCACCACCGGCGCGGCATCGTCCCCTCGGGTGGCCGGATGGTGTCCGGACACCCACCACGGCGCCGGACGGTCCGCTCTCCACGGTGCCGGACCGCCGATCGCCCCCACGGCCACCGTCTCTACCGCGGGGAGTCAGTGATGATCGAAACCGTGTTTCGCAGCGAGGACCTGCCCGCGCCCGACCGGTTCGCCTGGTGGCTCGAGATGACCGCCAAGTCGTTCGTCCCCACCCTGATGAGCAGCGACCACGAGGCCGACTTCCGGGCCACCCTACGCATGCTCGACCTCGGCCCGGTCCAGCTGTCCACGATGACCTACCCGTCGCTGCGGCCGTACCGCACCCCCAAGCTGATCCGCCAGAGGGATCCCGAGATGTTCTGCCTGTCGCTCACCCTGCGCGGCATCATGGGACTGGCCCAGTCCGGGCGCCAGGTCGTGCTCGGGCCCCAGGACCTGATGCTCTACGACACCTCCCAGCCGTTTTCCGGCTGGACTCTTTCCGAGGACGGCGACGGTGTCGCCGGCATGATCCTGCAGATCCCCAAGGCCCTGATGCCGCTGCCCGCCGACAGCGTGGCCCGGCTCACCGCCACGCGCCTGCCCGGCCAAGAGGGCGTCGGCGCCGTGCTGCGCGCTCACCTCTGCGAGCTGGTCCGCAACGCCGCCGGTTACACGGCCGCCGACACCGTCCGGGTGGGCGCCATCACCCTGGATCTGGTCGCCGCGGTGTGCGCCCACCATCTCGAGGCCGACGCCGTCCTGTCAACGGAGCCCGACCGGCAGGTACTGCAGGCGCGCATCCACGCCTTCATCCAGCGCAACCTCGGCGATCCGGCCCTGTCCGCCGAGACCGTCGCCGCCGCCCACCGGATCTCCACCCGCCACCTGTACCGGCTGTTCCAGGACCAGGGACTGACCGTGGCCGCCTGGATCCGCCAGCGCCGCCTGGAACGCTGCCGCCACGACCTGGTCGACCCTCGGCTGCGCTCCCGGCCCATCCACGCCATCGCCACCCGCTGGGGCTTCACCAACAGCGCGCACTTCAGCCGGCTCTTCCGGACCGCCTACGACATCTCGCCCGCCGACTACCGCAACCTGATGGGGCACGAGGTCATGCGGGAATCGGCAACAACCGTGCGGGAATCGTCAACGACTTCCTGACCGGCGTCCGGCATGCTTCTCGTGAGGCGCGCACGGACACCCTCCGGCCGTCAAGCGTGGGGCCTGAGCTGCCGGAGGGTGTAGCCGTCGCCCGCCGGATCCAGGGATTTGGTGGCCTGCTTGAAGAGATACTCGGCGCGCTCATAGGACAGCCGGCGGCGCCCCGTCTCCGGGCACAGGTCCGCCTCCGGCGGCGTCCGGGACGGTCCGGGCCGTCGGTCGGCGAGGAACAGGGGACCCCGGGACCGGCCGGCCAGCAGACGGGGGAGGAGCCGGGCGGTCCCGGAACGCCAGCCGACCCAGGTGCCGCCCGCGCGGGCCCGGCGGTCCTCCAGGTCCAGGTCCTCGACGTTCAGGGACAGGACGGTCCCCACCCCGGCCGCCGACTCGTGCAGGAGCCTCCACAGCGTCTGTTCGCGCACCGGCAGGCCGGGGCGGTTCCAGAGCGCGTCCAGCTGTGCCGCTGCGATCCCCTCCGTCCGGCCACGGGTCTCGGCCCGGCGGTCGAGTCCCGCCGCGAGGTCCTCCAGGGACGCCCAGGCGCCGAACGACCTGACGGCCGACCGGTGCCGGTTCCACGTCCCGGCCGCCGCGTCGCCCCAGGCGACCGCGAACACCCGCGCCACCTGGTCGGCGGTCAGGGAGGCCAGCGGCGTCTGCCCGCCCAGGGTCAGGCACAGGCGCCGCATGGTCTGCCCGTACGAGCGGATCGTCCCGGCGTCCAGATCGTCGCGCCGGAGGAAGTCCTGGGCGGCCAGTGCGAGGGTGACCTCCGGCGCGCCGGTGCCGGCGACCTCGTCGGCGCGGCGGAGCAGGAAGGCGCGTTCGGCGACGTTCCTGGTGAGAGAGGCGGCCCGCTCGAACTCCAGGCGTGCCTCTCCGTGCCGTCCCAGCCGGGCCAGCATGTCGCCCCGGACGCCCGGCAGAAGGTGGTAGTCCCGCAGCGCGGGGTCGGTGAGCAGGGAGTCGACCAGGGCGAGCCCCGCCTGCGGCCCGTGCGCCATCCCGAGTGCCACGGCCCGGTTGAGTTGCACGACCGGCGTCGGCAGCAGCCGGGCCAGGGCCTCGTACAGGGCCGCGATCTGCGCCCAGTCGGTGTCCTCGGGGGTATGCGCCTGCGCGTGGCACACGGCGATCGCCGCCTGCAGCACGTATGGTCCGGGCGTGCCGCCGACCTCCCGCGCCCATAGCATCGCGGTGAAACCACGGTGGATGAGCAGCCGGTCCCACTTCCCCCGGTTCTGCTCGTGCAACTGCACGGGCTCACCCGAGGGCCCGGTCCGCGCGGCCGAGCGGGACGCCTGGATCTCCATCAGCGCGACCAGCCCGTGCACCTCGGCCTCGTACGGCGCCAGCTCGGCCAGCGACCGGCCCAGCCGCAGCGCCTCCAGGCAGAGCCCCGGCCGTATCAGGTCGTCCCCCGAGGTCGCCGAATACCCCTCGTTGAAGATCAGATAGATGACCTCGAGCACCGACGCCAGACGCTCGGCCAGCTCCGGGCCGTCCGGCAGCTCGAACGGCACCCGTTCCTCGGCCAGCGTCCGCTTCGCCCCGGCGACGCGCTGGGCGATCCTCGGCTCGCCGACGAGGAACGCCCGCGCGATCTCCTCGGTCGTCAGGCCGCCGACCAGCCGGAGCGTCAGCGCCACCCGCGCCTCGGTCGGCAGCACCGGGTGACAGGAGACGAACATCAGCCGCAGGACGTCGTCCTGCTCAGGGGCCTGCTCGGGGGGCCGCTGTTCCAGCTCGTGGGCGAGCTGCTCGTGCTTGCGCTCACGACGCTGGGAGCGCCGGATGTGATCGATGGCGCGGCGCTTGGCGATGGCCGTCAGCCAGGCGCCGGGGTTGTCCGGGACACCCGATTCGGGCCACTGTTCGAGCGCGGCGACCAGCGCGTCCTGGGCCAGCTCCTCGGCGAGGCCGACGTCGTGCACCATCCGCGCGAGGCCGC
Organism: Streptosporangium sp. NPDC051022; assembly: GCF_040683035.1. Lineage (NCBI taxonomy): Bacteria > Bacillati > Actinomycetota > Actinomycetes > Streptosporangiales > Streptosporangiaceae > Streptosporangium > Streptosporangium sp. NPDC051022. The sequence continues at coordinate 154,139 of NZ_JBFBCF010000008.1, forward strand.
CGATGATCCTGGCCGACTCGAGTTTCCAGACCGCGTCGATCGTGCGGTGGGCGTCCGTCACAGGCATCCCGTCAAAACGACTCCGTCATGGGCACGGTCATGGGCACGGTCATGGGCACGGCCATGGGCACGACGACGGCACCCGCCCCCGGTCCGTTCATGACCGGGGGCGGGTGCCGTCACCGTTTCGGGGCCGCGGCTCAGCCGAAGACCTGCTGGATCACGCTTTCACCGTCGCCGACGATCCTGCGGAACCGGCGGGTAAGCTCGATCGCCTCCTCCTTGGAACGGACCTCGACCAGGGCGAAGCCGGCCACGGCCTCCTTGGCCTCGGCGAACGGCCCGTCGGTCACCGTGATCTCGTCGCCGGAGGAGGTCACACGCACGCCGCCCGCCTCAAGGCCGCCGGTGGCCAGCAGGACGCCCGCCGCGGTCAGCTCCTCGACGAACTTGGCCATCTCGACGTACAGGTTCTCGTCGGGGGCGGTCTCGGAGGCCTTGGCCGTCATCAGGTAGCGCATGGGTCTTTCTCCTTCACTCACTTGCTTGCTCTGCCAACACGTCGCACGAACCCATGTGACAGGGAACGTACGCGTTCCCTGTCACATCGTCGAACCGACGTGTGGGTGAGAACCGAACAGGACGACCCCAGGAGAGACCTCCACCATGACCGGCACCCGGCTCCCCGCCACCGCTTCCACCACCGCGCCCACCGCTTCCGGCGCCGAGTCCCCCGCCGTTTCCGCCGCTTCCGGCACCGCGTCCGCCTCCACCCGCGCCCTGCTCACCTGCGCCGCCGTCGCGGCACCTCTGTGGGCGGTCGTCTCCCTGGCCCAGGCCGCCACCCGCGAGGGCTTCGACCTGACCCGTCACCCGCTGAGCGCGCTGAGCAACGGCTCCCTCGGCTGGCTGCAGATCGCCAACTTCCTGATCGCCGGAGTCCTGACCGTCGCCGGGGCGGCCGGCCTGCGCCGGGTCCTGCGCGGCACCCCCGGAGGCACGTGGGCGCCGCGGCTCGTCCTGCTCGACGGCATGGGCATGATCGCCGCGGGGGTCTTCGTCATGGACCCGGGTGACGGTTTTCCCGCCGGCACCCCGTACGGGGCCGGGACGCTCACCTGGCACGGCTACGGCCACATGGCCGCCGGCTCGATCGCCTTCACCGCCCTGATCGCCGCCTGCTACGTCCTGGGCCGCCACTTCGGCCGCGCCGGGAGGCGCGGCCACGCCATCGCCTCCCGCGTCGCGGGCACCGCCCTCCTGGTCGGTGACGGCTGGGCGATGAGCGGCGGCACGGCCGGCTCCCTGACCCTGGCCGTCGGGGCCGTCACCGCGATGCTCTGGGTCTCCGCGGTCGCCGCCGAGTACCGCCGCGGCCTCTGAGACCCGCGCCCCCTGGGACCCGCGGCCTCTGGGACTCGCGACCCCTGGGACCCGCGCTCCCTGGAACCCGCGGCCCCTGGGACCCGTGACCCCAACCGCCCGACCTCGACCGCGAGGCTCCTGGTGAAGGCGGAGGCCCCCGCGTCGCAGGCGGAGTGGACCGCGTGGCCCGGGACGCCGCGGAACGCCCCGACGGTCGAGTTGCCGACCACGCGGCCCGATCCCCGCTCGACCATGACGGGCAGGTCCCGGTAATTGGCTCGCACATCGTGCGAGATTCATAGTACGGTGTACGAGTATTGTCCCGAACACTGTGCGAGTCACGGAGTCGCCATGTCATCCCCCCACCCCAGACGGTGGCTGATCCTCGGGGTCCTCTGCCTGAGCCTGCTCGTGCTCGTGGTGGACAACGGGATCCTCAACCTCGCCATCCCCTCCCTCATGAAGGAGCTGGGAGCGAGCCCCGCGGACATCCAGTGGATCATCAACGCCTACATGCTCGCCTTCGCCGGGGTGCTGCTCACGGTGGGCGCCCTGTCCGACCGCTACGGCAGGCGCCGCTTCCTGGTCATCGGCCTGGCGCTGTTCGGCGGGGCCTCCCTGATCGCGACGTTCGCCCAGACGCCCGCCCAGCTGATCGCCTGCCGCGCGCTCATGGGCTTCGGCGGGTCGTTCCTCATGCCGAGCACCCTGTCGATCATCATGAACGTCTTCGATCAGTCCGAGCAGCGCAAGGCCATCGCCGCCTGGAGCTCGGTCCTCATGGCCGGCGGGATCGCCGGGCCGTCGCTGGGCGGCTTCCTCCTCGACCACTACTGGTGGGGATCGGTCTTCCTGATCAACGTCCCGATCAGCGTGCTCGCGATCGCCGCGGCGCTGCTGCTCATGCCGGAGTCCCGGGGCCAGGCCAGGCCCGTCGACATCGTCGGGGCGCTGCTGTCGACCGGCGGCATGGTCGCCCTGGTCTGGGCGATCATCTCCATTCCCGAGCGGGGCTGGACCGCCCCGGCCGTGCTCGCCGCCGGGCTGGTCGCGGTCGTCCTGCTGACCGCCTTCGCCTTCTGGGAGCGCCGCAACCCGCACGCCATGCTGCCGCTCGGGCTCTGGCGTGACCGCAACTTCAGCGGGGCCAGCTTCTCGATCGTGCTGATGGCCTTCTCGGCGGGCGGCCTGCTGCTGATGCTCACGCAGTACCTCCAGTTCGTCCTGGGCTACGGGGTCCTGCAGGCGAGCCTGGCGCTCATCCCCTACATGGTGGCGGCCATCGTCTTCAACGGCCTCGGCGCCACCCTGGGCAAGAAGCTGTCCAACCGCGCCATGGTCACGCTGGGCATGCTGGTGTTCGCGGCCGGATTCCTGCTGCTCACCCGGATGACGCCGGACACCGGTTACCCCCTGTTCATCTCCGGCTTGATGGTGATGGGGGTCGGCGGGGGCCTGGTGGGTCCCTCGGCGTACGCGTCGCTGATGAGCGCGGTGCCGCCGGAGCGCGCCGGCATCGGCTCGGCGCTCAACGACACCGTCCAGCAGACCGGAGGCGCGCTCAGCGTCGCCCTGCTCGGCAGCGTGCTGGCGGCGGCCTACTCCTCCGGCCTGCCGGACGGCGTGCCCGCACCTGCCAGGGAGTCGATCGCCACCGCGCTCGCCATCGGCGACCCGGCGCTCGCCCGGACCGCGAAGGCGGCCTTCGTCGACGCCATGGCGATGGGGATGGTCGTCGGCGCGGTCGGCGCGGTGGCCGCCGCGCTCGTGGCCTGGGCGCTGCTGCGCCCGATCGAGACGCCCGCCCCGGCCGGTCCTCCCGCCGACTCCCCGGCGTCCCCGGCCGAGGTCTCCGAGCAGGTCTGACGGTCCGGCCCGGCCCGCTAACGGGCCGGACCGTCCGACGGGGACAGCGAGGCGAGCACCGGGGGCAGCTCGCCGGTGTGCACGACCCCCAGGCGCTGGGTGGGCCGGGTCAGCGCGACGTACAGGTCGTTCGGCCCGCGCGCCGACTCCGCCATGATCCGCGCCGGTTCGACGACCAGTACCGAGTCGAACTCCAGCCCCTTGGCCTGCCCGGCGGTGAGGACCGTCACCCGGTGCTCCGGCTCCCCGCTCTCCCCGTGCCCGATGACGGGCGAGGAGAGCGCGGGGGAGGCCCCGGGAACGGACATGGGGAAGGACACGGGAAAGGACACGGCGTCGGCGACGGCCCGGCCCAGCTCCGCCGACAGCGCCGCGGGCACGATCACCGCCAGCCGCCGCTCGCCCGGCAGGGCGGCCTCGCGGGCGACGATCTCCCCCAGGCGGGCGGCCAGCGCGTCGCGCGGCACCTCCGCGTGCCAGGGCCGGACACCGGTCTCGCGCACCGACCGCGGCGGCTCGATCGCCGGGTCGATCGCGGCCAGCAACTTCGAGGCGACCGCCATGATCTCGGCGGGGACGCGGTAGTTGAGGGTCAGCCGCTCCAGGTGCCACCGGTCCTCCAGGTACGGGCCGAGAACCCGCCGCCAGGAGGTCGTGCCCGCCGGGTCGCCGGTCTGGGCGACGTCGCCGACGAGCGTCATCCACCTGGTGGGGCAGCGCCGCATGAGCAGCCGCCACGCCATCTCCGACAGCTCCTGGGCCTCGTCGACGATGACGTGCCCGAAGGTCCACGTCCGGTCGGCCGCCGCCCGCTCGGCGGTCGTCCGGGGGTCGGCCTCCTCGTGGCGCCCGGCGAGCGCGTCGGCGTCCACGAGATCGTAGGCCGACAGGACCTCCGGCTCCTGGTCGTCCTCCAGGTCGGTGGAACGGGAGCCGAAGGTGACGTCCAGCACGCCCTGGGCATAGGCGATCCGCTCCCGGCGCAGCCGTTCGGCGAGCGCCCCGGCGGCCCGGTCGTCCTCGCCGAGCAGTTCGGCCGCCTCGTCCAGCAGCGGAACGTCCGAGGCCGTCCATCCGCTCCCCGGATCGCGCACCAGCGGCAGCCGTTCCGCCTCGGTGAGCCCGGGAGCGGCGGACGCGAGCCGTTCGGGGGAGGAGAACAGGTCGGTGAGCAGCCGCTGCGGGGTCAGCGACGGCCACAGCAGGTCGATCGCGGCCAGCACCCCGGGGGCGGCGCGCATCTCCCGGCGGATGTCCGCGACCTGGGTCTCGTCGAGCAGGTTGGGGCCGCCGAACAGGTCGGCGCCGATCCGGTCCGCGTACTGCCGGGCGAGGGCGTCGACGATCACCGGGACGACGAGCGGCCGGGCCTGGTTGTGCGGCAGCCGGGAGTCGCGTCCCAGATCCCGCGCCCGGACACAGGTCGCCCGGTCCAGCCGCAGGGTCTCGCCCTCGAAGACGACCTCCAGCGCGTCCGCGGGCACCCACTGCCGATCGCGTACGGCCGCCGCCACCACCTCCGCCATGCGGGCCCCTCCCTTGATCTCCGCGGCCCCGGCCGGCTCGGCACGGCTCACCCTCACCCCCGGGTACAGCTCGCCGACGGTCGACAGCAGGACGCCGGTCTCGCCGAGCGAGGGCAGCACCCGCTCGATGTAGCGCAGGAAGGCGGTGTTCGGGCCGACGATCAGCACTCCCCGCCGGGCCAGCAGGTCGCGGTGCGTGTACAGCAGGAACGCGGCCCTGTGCAGGGCGACGGCGGTCTTGCCGGTGCCGGGACCGCCCTGCACGACGAGCACGTTGCGGTGCCCGGAGCGGATGATCCTGTCCTGGTCGGCCTGGATCGTCGAGACGATGTCCGTCATGTGGCCGGTCCGGCCGGCGTTCAGCGCGGCCAGCAGCGTGGCCTCGCCGGTCAGCTCCGTGCGTCCGGTCCCGTCCACGGAGCGCAGGTCGAGGATCTCCTCGTGGACGTCCACCACCTTCCGGCCGCGTGTCCTGATGTGCCCGCGCCGTTCGACGCCGTGCGGGGAGACCGCCGTGGCGAGGTAGAACGGCCGCGCCGCGGGTGCCCGCCAGTCGATCAGCAGCGGTTCGCCGTCGTCCGGTGCGTCGCCTCCGCCGGATTCGTCATCGCGATATTCAGGAGAAATACCGATTCGGCCGATATAGCGCTGGGCGCCGCCCTCAAGGTCGAGCCGGCCGAAACACAGCCCGTTCTCCGCGGCGTTCAGCCGGGCCAGCCGCGCGCCGTATCCGGCGTGGGCGGCGTCCCGTTCGCTCCGTGCCTGAGGGGTTTCACCCGGCTGCCGCAGTATCCCCGCCAACCGGGCGGACGTCTGTTCCCGGAGGTCGTCGAGCCGTTCGTAGAGCATCGAAACGTATTTCTGCGCCGCGGCCGTCTCCGCGCTTGACAAAATCCGCCTCCCCTGGAATAATAAAGTGGGGTTTTGTGTTTCCTTTGTGCATTTTCTAATGTAGCGCACAATCGCCCCGTTCACTGTGGCGCTTTCGACGCGTTCCCCCTTTCCGTGCACCCGGAGTGTCCAGAGCGGACGTCGCCGGACCGGCGCTCCCGCCGGGGAGCGGCTCCGGTGTGAGCGCACCCGAGGGGTCACGAGCCTCCGCGGGCCGCCCCCGCTCCGCCGAATCCCGCTCCGCCGGGCCCCGCTCCCGCCTGCCCTGTCTCGCCCTGCCGCGTCACGTCTCGCGGCGATGATCCGCGGGTGCGTCCCGGGCGTCCGGAAAATCCGTTCATGTGCCGGATGATTCGCGGGGAAACGTGGAGACGGTGGTTTTCGCGCCTTTCCTGTCCGTTTTGCGGTGTGGCACACCCGCTGTTCCGGCGCCCCGGAAACGGGGTTCCGGGCGACGATCTCAGAGTTTTTGAGTGATTCACCCTCCGGTCGCGCTCCGTCGCATTTCTGGTGGTGAAGGCGCTGCTGCGGACGTTTGTTCGCTTTTTTTGGCGATAATGAGCTGAGCTCGGATATTCGCCGGTCCATCTCCGTGGACATTTCCCGGAATCTGCGATCTCATATTTTCGCCAGTCCTCAGCGGAACATTTATGAGATGCGGAGAAACGCATGGCCGGTTGGCGAAGAACAATGGCGGTCGTCGTCGCGTTCGCGACGGCGATCGGTTTCGGTGCCGTCGAGGCGCGGCCCTCGGCGGCGGTGCCGTCCCAGGACCTCCGGATCACCCGTTTCCTCGGCGAGCAGCGCCTGCCGCACAGGATGCAGTTCGCCGACACCACCGTCGGGGGCCTGTCCGGCATCGACCGCGACCCGTTCACCGGCACGTGGTACTTCATCTCCGACGACCGGTGGCGCTACAACCCCGCCCGCTTCTACACCGGCAGGCTGGACATCGACCCGCTGACCGGGCGGTTCACCGGGGTGGACCTCACCGGCGTCACCACCCTCCTGCGCCCGGACGGAACCCCCTACCCGGCGTACGGGCAGCCCGAGTCCGCCGACCCCGAGACGATCCGCTTCGACCCCTGGCGCCGCAGGCTCCTGTGGGGCCACGAGGGCGACAGGCCCGACGAGACACACCCCGCGATCCCGGTCTCCAACCTGTTCCTGCGCTGGACCGACCGGCGGGGACGCCACCTCGGCGAGCTGCCGCTGCCCGGCAACCTGAGGCTGACCGAGACCACCTCGGGCCCCCGCCGCAACTTCGGGTTCGAGGGCCTGACCTTCACGCCCCACACCATCGCGGCCGTCGTCGAGGGGCCGCGATACGAGGACGGGCAGCCCCCGACGGTCGAGCACGGCGCGCCCGCCCGCATCACCGTGTGGAGCCGCGACGGACGGATCCGCGCGCAGTACGCCTATCCGATCGACCCGCTGCCCGCCGCGCCGATCCCGCCGACCGGCCAGACCGACAGCGGCGTCTCGGAGATCCTGGCGATCGACGACCACCGGTACCTCGCCCTGGAGCGCTCCTGGATCGAGGGCGTCAACTACCGGGTCAAGCTGTACGAGGTCGATCTGCGCGGAGCCACGGACGTGCTGAACGACGACAGCCTGGCGACCGGCGGATCGTACCGTCCCGTCACCAAGCGCCTGGTCCACGAGTTCGCCCCCACCGACGTGCCGGTGCAGAACCTCGAAAGCCTCGCCTGGGGGCCGCGCCTGATCAGCGGGGAGTGCACGCTGGTGGTCGGCTCCGACGACAACTTCGACGCCCGGGAGGTCACGCAGTTCCTGGCCTTCGCCGTCCGGGGCTGCTGACCGCCGAAGGCGCCGCACCCTCCCGGAGACGCCCCGGGAGGCGATCCGCGCACGGCCCGCGCGACAGCGGTCCGGCCGGTTAGCGTGGAGGAGGGCGCGTGCGGCGCCCGGTGTTCGGACGGCGCGGAGACGGCGCGCGGACAGGGAGGCGACGGTGCCGGAAGACGGTGAGCGCGAGTGGGTTCCCGAGGCGGTGCACAAGCCCGGTGACCAGACGCACGAGTACGTCGTCGAGCGGGTCAGGGACATCACCCGGGAGGGGAGGATCGTGTTCGAGACCCCCGGCGGGAAGATCGACACCGGCCTGCGGCGGCTGATCCCGGTGACCTACGACATCGACCTCGACCACCCCGAGGTCACCAGGACCGGCGAGGACAAGTGACCGGTACGGCCGGGCCGGCGCGGACGGGTGACCGGCGCGGGCGGGCCCGGCCGGGCGTTCCCCGGGTGAGGCGCGGGTGAGCGGTCCCGGCGGTGGGGACGTCCACCGCCGGGACGCGTGTCACCCGGCCTGTCCCGCCGAGTGCGGCGGCGCGGCGGGTTCGAGGTCCCGTCCGGCCGCGCCGCGGCCCCTGGCGGACCGGGTCACGAACTCGGCCGCCTTCTCCGCGATCATGATGGCCGGGGCGTTGGTGTTGCCCGTCGTCACCGCCGGCATGATCGAGGCGTCCGCCACCCACAGGCCCTCGACGCCGTGGACGCGCAGCGTGGGGTCGACCACCGCCTGCCCGTCCACGCCCATCTTGCAGGTGCCCGACTGGTGGTGGTAGGTGACGACGGTCTCGCGGATGTAGGCGTGCAGCCCCTCCTCGGTCTCCGCCAGCGATCCCGGATAGAGCTCGTAGGCGTCCCAGCCCTCGCGCAGCGCCGGAGCCGCCACGATCTCCTGGCACAGCCGTACGGCCGCGGCCAGCGCCGTCACGTCGGCATGCTCGGACAGCACCCGCGGATCGATGAGCACCGGGTCGGAGGGGGAGGCGCCCGACAGGCGGATGACCCCGTGGCTGAGCGGGCGGATCAGGCCCGCCATGAGGGAGACGCCGTCCGGCGGCCCCTCCATCCACCGCTCGTAGAGGGGCGCGTCGAAGTGGAGCGGCTGCAGGTCGGGCACGGGCAGGCCGGGCCTGCTGTGCCAGAACAGGTGGCTCTGGGTGCGCGGGAGACCGTGCGACGGCGGGAGCGGCCGGCTGGTCGCGGCGATCACCGGCACCAGCCAGTGGTCCTGGAGGTTGCGCCCGACCCCCGGCAGGTCCGCCTGCACGGCGATGCCGTGCGAACGCAGCGCGGCGGCGTCGCCGATCCCGGAGCGCATGAGGATCTCCGGTGAGCCGATCGCGCCCGCGCTCAGCACGACCTCCTGCCCGGCCAGGCCGCGCTCCAGCACGCCCTCCCGCTCCCACTCGACGCCGACGCAGCGCCCGCCCTCGAACAGGAGCCGGTGGACCACCGCGCCGGTCACCAGCGTGAACCCGCCGGAGTCCGGCCATGGCTCCAACAGCGGCCCCAGGTAGGCGTCCGCGGTCGTCCAGCGGCGGTGGTCGTGGATGGTGAACTGCATGAAGGACACGCCGTCCTGCGAGGCGCCGTTGTAGTCCGGGTTGAACGGCAGCCCGGCCTGCTGCGCGGCCTCGACGATCGACCGGTGGGCGGGCGACGGCTCGTACCCGGTCAGGATGTGCAGCGGCCCGAGCGGGTCCCCGGCCGAGACGTCCGCCGAGTCCGGGGCCTCGATCCGCTCGAAGACCGGGCGCACGTCCTCCCACGCCCATCCGGGGTTGCCGAGCGAGGCCCAGTGGTCGTAGTCGGCCGGGTTCCCCCGCACCCAGATCATGGCGTTCAGGTTGTGCGACCCGCCGACGGCGCGGCCGCGCGGCAGGTGCAGGCGGCGGTTGTGGGCGTGCCCCTGCGGCACCGTGCGGTAGCCCCAGTCGAAGGGGGAGTCCCACAGCTCGTGCATCCGCGCGGGGTCGTCGACGGCCGCGACCCGCTGCGCGGGCCCCGCCTCCACGAGCAGCACGCTCGCACCGGCGTCGGCCAGCCTGCGCGCGACCACGGAACCGGCGGAACCGGCGCCGACCACGATCACATCGGCGTTGAACACGTTCGGCGCTCCGTTCACGAGATCACCAGGCCGCCGTTGGGGCTGAGCGTCTGCCCGGTGAAGTAGGTTCCGCCGTCGCCGGCGAGGAAGGCGACGGTGTCGGCGATCTCGCGGGGCAGCCCGAAGCGCCCCAGGGCGATCCGCTCCTCCAGGTCGGCGCGCATCCGCCCGCCGATGACCGAGCCGAGCGGGGTCTCGATGTAGCCGGGGGCCACGCAGTTGACGCGGATGCCGTACGGCGCGACGTCGCGGGCCACCGCCCGGGTCAGCGCCTGGATCCCGCCCTTGGCCGCCGAGTAGTGCGGCAGGTGCTCGCAGCCGGTGAGCCCGCAGATGGAGGAGACGTTGACGATCGAGCCGGAGCGCTGCGCGGTCATGACCCGCAGCGCCGCCCGGGTGCAGTAGAACGTGCCGTCGAGGTGCACGGCGAGCATGTCCCGCCAGGCCTCGTCGGAGATGTTCACGGTCGCGTCGACCGTCGTGACCGGCGTGCCGTCCGTCCTCAGCTCCTCCAGGCGCGCGTCGAGCCGGCCGAAGGCGTCCTCCGCCTCCTGGCCGCCGCGCACCCCGGCGTTGTTCACCAGGATGTCCAGGCGGCCGTAGGTCTCCGCCACCTCGGCGATCACCTCGTCGACGGCGGCGGAGTCCGCCACGTCGGCGATCCTGGCCTCGGCCTTCCTGAGCGTGCCCGCCGTCAGCTCGGCCGCCTCCCGGACCCGGTCGAGCACCACGACGGTCGCTCCGTCCGCGTCCAGGCGTCGGCAGATCGCCTCGCCTATGCCCGAGCCGCCTCCGGTGACCAGGGCGATCCTGTCTTTCAGCGGATTTTCGAGTGTGCCCACCTCTGTGTCCTTCCACGAGCCCCGAGGTCGCGATGACTGCCACGCTAACCACGGGGCCGAGCGCCGGAACTCGCCGGGAGACGACCGGGTGAGCGAAAGACAAGGAGTGGTCACCCAGAGTCAAGTGTGTTCCGCGTCACCTCCGCCAACCTTGGCGCAAGTCCGGTACAAGGAGACATCCGCTACGAGGAGACGGAGGGACGACGTGAGTGTCGACGATGTCGGAACGGAGGGACCGGTGACGGGGGACGCCCCGGCTGCCCCGGGGAACCGTGCGACGCGGTCGCCGTACGGGCCGCTGGGCGTCCTCGCGCGGCGGGTTCCGGCGATGGAGTCCATGAGCGTGCTGGTGGCGACGGTCGCCCTGGTCGTCGTGATCGGCATCCTGCACCCGGACTTCCTGTCGGCCGGGCAGTTGCTCGACACGCTGCAGGCGTCGGTCTACGTCGGCCTGCTCGCGGGGGGCATGGCCTTCCTGATCTCGATGCGGGAGATCGACCTGTCCGTCGGATCGATGTTCGGGCTCTCCCTCATCAGCATGGGCCTGCTGATCGACCAGGGGATCTCCCCGTGGCTGGCGGGTCTCCTGGGTGTCGTGCTCGGCGGCCTGCTGGGCCTGGTCAACGCGCTCGTCGTGCAGTTCATCGGCATCCCGACCATCGTGGCGACGCTGGCCACGCTGTCGGTCTACCGCGGTCTGGCGCTCGCCCTCAGCGAGGGGCAGCAGGTGACCGGCATGCCGGTGGAGAACTCCTTCTTCACCTTCCTCGGCGGCAAGACCTTCGGCGTCTACACGAGCGTGTGGGTGCTCGTCGCCGTCGCCGTCCTGCTCACCGTCGTCCTGAGGTTCACCTCGTTCGGATACCGGGTGCGCGCGATCGGCTCGAACCCCGACGCCGCCACGTTCTCCGGCATCTCGGCCAACCGGGTCAGGATGCAGGTCCTGGTGATGATGGGCCTGCTGGCCGGTGTCGCCGCCGCGCTCGGGCTGGCCTTCTTCACCTCGGGCGACCCCAACATCGGCACCGGCTTCGAACTGCAGGCCATCGCGGCGGCCGTCATCGGCGGCACTCCGCTGCGCGGCGGCACCGCGACCGTCGTCGGCGCGATCTTCGGAGCGATCCTCCTGGCCGTCGTCGGCAGCGGGCTGCAGTACTTCAACATCCCCGTCAACTGGAGCTCCTTCGCGACCGGCGCGGTGATCCTGCTGGCCGTCTCGCTCGACAGCCTGCTGCGCAGGCGCCGCAGGCGTAAGGACGCGGAGCTGGGCCTCTGACGGACCGGCCCGCGACGGACGGGGCCACGAACCGGTCGGCGACGACCGGACCCGTCCATCTCCTGAAAAACTAAGTGATCACCGTTCCGGACAAGCCCGTTCTGAACGACCTACGAGAAACCACGGCCATCCGCACACAACCCCCACCACCCCCCACGTGATTTTCGAGGAGCCGTCCATGACCGCTGAACAGAGGCGCCGGGGCCTGCCCCGCCGCCACCGTACGTTCACCGTCCTGTCGATTCTCACCGTCTCAGCCGTCATGCTCACCGCCTGTTCCTCGGGCTCGTCATCCGACTCGAAGGACGCGGCGGGCACGGGCGGCGGCAAGGACAAGCCCCTGCGGATGGGGTTCATCTACGCGACGTCGACCCAGAACCCGTTCCAGGAGATGGCCTTCGGCGCCAAGGCCGCCGCCGAGCAGGCGGGCAACGTCACGCTCAACTCGGCGGCGCCGGTCGGCGTCAACGGTCCCGCGCAGGTCCAGCTCTTCCAGTCCGCGATCAGGAACTCCCCCGACGGGATCGCGCTGGAGACGCTCACCCCCGACCTGTTCGTCCGGCCGCTGAACCAGGCCACCGAGCAGAACATCCCGCTGGCCGCCGTCGACACGGCGGCGCCGCCCGGCACGAAGGTCGACCTCTACGTCGGCAACAGCAACACCGAACTCGGCACCGCGCTGGGCAACGAGTTCATCAAGCACGTGCCCGCGGACGCGAAGGGCGAGGTCGTCATCGGCAACGACATCCCCGGCCTCCAGCTGCTGGTGCAGCGGGCCGACGCGCTCATCGCGGTCATCAAGAAGGAACGCCCCGGGCTGACGATCAGCGGGCCGTACGACACCAAGTCCGAGCCGACCGACAACTTCAACGCCTGGCAGGGCGTGGTGAAGGCCCACCCGAAGGCGATCGCCTTCCTCGGCGTCGGCGGTCAGGACGGCGTCTCGCTGCCCCTGATCCAGCAGCAGACCGGCCGTAAGTTCCTGGCGGGCTCGGCGGACATCCCGCCGGAGGCGCTGAAGGCCGTCAAGGACGGCTACCTGTTCGCGCTCTCCTCCCCGGAGCACTGGCTCAAGGGATACGTGGCGATGCGCCTGCTCATCGAGTCCAAGCGCACCGGTAAGCCGATGCCGTCCGGCTGGTGGAACCCGGGCACGCTCGTCGTCAACAAGGACAACGTCGACGAGATCATCAAGCGGCAGACCGACGAGGTCACCCGGGCGGCCTACTTCAAGACCGTCGTGTACAAGCAGTTCGCCGACCAGGCCTCGTTCATCAAGCCGATCGGGCAGGCCAACTGAGACCGGCGGGGCGGCCGGTCAGGGGCAGACCGGCCGCCCCGTCCGGTGCCGTGTGACCCGGCGACCGCCCGTGGTCACCGCACCGGCAACCCGCGGGGTCCCCGCCCCCCGCGACTCACATGCCCCCCGCACAAGCCCGCAGCCCGTACAGCCCGCGAAGGAGGAGCGCGCATCATGGCGATCCTGGAGGCCAGGAACATCGGCAAGACGTACGGAGGCGTCGTCGCTCTGAAGGACGCCGGCATCCACGTCGAGGCGGGATCCGTCCACGCCCTTCTCGGGGAGAACGGCGCGGGCAAGTCGACGCTCATCAAGATCATGTCCGGTGCGGTCGCCCCCGACCGGGGCCGGCTGATGCTGAACGGGCAGGACGTGCGGTTCCGCAACACCGCCGAGGCCGCGGCCAAGGGGGTCGCCGTCGTCTCCCAGGAGCTCAACCTCTTCCCCGACCTCGACGTCCTGGCCAACCTCTACCCGGTGACGGGACCGCGCCGCGGGCCCTTCCTCGATCGCGCCGCCATGGCCGAGGCCGCCGAGCCCGTGCTGGAGCAACTCGGCCTGAGGGTCTCGCCGCGGACACCGGTCGGGGAGCTGTCCCTGGCGCAGCGCCAGCTCGTCGAGATCGCACGGGCCCTGCTGACCGGGCCCCGCGTCCTGATCCTGGACGAGCCGACCTCCGCGCTCGAACAGGCCAGCGCGGACCGGCTGCTCAACGTCGTGCGGGTCCTGCGCGAGCACCAGGTCGGCGTCGTGTTCGTCTCGCACATCCTCGAAGAGGTCATGGCGCTCAGCGACGTCATCACCGTGCTGCGCAACGGCCAGGTCGTCATGGACGCCGAGGACCGGCGGGCGCTGTCCATGCCCGAGGTCGTCACGGCCATGCTGGGCGACCGGCCGGTCTCGGCGCGGGCGGAGGCGCCGCAGGCGGCCTCCCGGGACGGTAGGACGTCAGGCGGGGCGGGGGAGGCGGGCCGTACGGCCGGCGGCGAGCTCAAGATCGTGAACGCCGGTTCGCGGGGGGTTCTCACCGGGGTGTCGCTGACCGTGCGGCCCGGGGAGATCCTGGGCCTCGCCGGTCTGGCCGGATCGGGCCACCAGGCGACGCTGGAACTGGTCGCCGGGCTGCGCCGGGCCGACACCGGCGAGGTGCGGCTGCCGTCAGGCCGTCCGGCGCCCCGGGGACTGCGCCGCAGCATCGCGGCGGGCGTGGCCGTCGTCTCCGGCGACCGCCGGCGGTACGGGCTCATGCTGGACAAGCCGATCTGGGAGAACATCGCCCAGGTGCGGGCCGTGGCGCTCGGCCGCGACGGCGCGTTCCTGCGCCGCGCGGGGCTGCGCGCCCGTGCCCGCGACCACGGCGAGCGGATGAGCCTGAAGTGCGCGAGCGTCGACCAGCGCACCGGCCTGCTGTCCGGCGGCAACCAGCAGAAGGTCGTGCTCGCCAAGTGGCTCGACGCCGACCCCTCCGTGCTGCTGCTCGACGACCCGACCCGGGGCGTCGACGTGGGGGCCAAGGCCGAGATGCACACGCTCATCCGGTCGGCGACCCAGGCGGGGACGGTCACGCTGCTCTGCTCGACCGACGTGGAGGAGCTCGCCTCCCTCTGCGACCGGGTGGCGGTCTTCTACCGGGGTGAGGTCGTCGCGACCCTGGAGGGCGACGACCTCGACCAGCACCGCATCCTGGAGATCATGAACACCGGCCGGGAATGACCCCTCAGGGCCGGTCCGGGGGAAGGGCCTCCTGGCCGGCCTGCGGCGGCGTGTCCACGCACGCCGAGACCGCGATACCGCCGTGCGCGTCCCGCGTCAGCCGGTACTCCCGCGGGGAGATGCCGTAGGTGGCCTTGAACAGGCGGCTGAAGTGGGCCGCGTCGACGAAGCCCCAGTGCGCCGCGACCGTGCTGACCGAGAGCGTCCACTGCTCGGGGTCGACCAGGTCGCGGCGGCAGTGCTCCAGCCTGCGCTCCCGGATGAACCGGGAGACCGTGGTCCCCTCCATCCTGAAGAGCTTGTGCAGGTATCCGGTCGAGATGTGCACCGCGGCGGCCACCGTGTCGGGCGTGAGGTTGGCGTCGTCCAGGTGCGCCTCGATGAAGGTCCTGATGCGCAGCAGAAGCGTCTGGGGAGAGCTCGGCGGCGGCGCCCCCGGCTTGCCGAGACGTTCGGAGAACAGGGTCGCGAGCAGGTCGAGGATGTTGTCGGCCAGCTGCAGCGACTGGTTCTCCCCGATCTCGTCCATCTTGGTGACGAGGTTCATCAGCAGCGGCGAGACCAGCGCCCCCAGCCCCTGGCGGCCGGAGATCCGGTTGGCCGTCACCTGGTGCATCTCGTCGCGGCGCAGTCGCAGGAACCGCTGCGGGAACATCAGCACCAGCATCCGGCACGTGTTGTCGAAGGCGACCGTGTACGGCCTGCCGGTGTCGTAGACGGCGAGGTCGCCCGGGGTGAGCGGCGCCTCGCGCCCGTCCTGCATGACCAGGCAGTAGCCCTGCAGCGGCATGCTCAGCTTGTAGTAGTCGTTTTCCGACCTGGCGATCAGGCGACGGGTCCGTTCGGCCCGGTGGGCGTCGGCGGCGACGTCGCTCACCAACATCACCCCGAGGTTCCGGCTGCGGATCTGCCCCCGGAACGTGTCGTCCTGGGCAAGGATCATGTCCAGCGGAACGAACGCCTCGGAGATGGCCGAGCGCCAGAAATCGGCACGCTCACGGGCGGGCAGGTCGGCCGTGCGCAGTAGAGACGACATGCTTCCTCCTGCAGGAATGGTGCACGTAGCGCCTCCGTTTGGCAATGCTCCATCACCATTCCCGCCACATTCCCGTAACCGGATCGGGCTGGAGCGTGTCAGGCAAGTGCTGTGCCGTCAGAGACAAGGCCGGCGGGCACGCCGCCCCGTACAACTGAGTGACCGTCCGCATCGGCCGGTCGGGGCAAGGACAGCGACTCACGGGGAGGCCGTGGAGAACATGGCAGCGTCGACGTTTCTAGGACCGCAGGAGAGCGCGCCGGAGGCCCCCGTCCTGGTGGAGTCGGGCAGGCTGCTCATCGGCGGGGAGTGGGGTCACGGAACCTCGGGGCGGACCTTCACGACCTACGACCCCGCGACGGCCGCCCCGCTGGGAGAACTGGCCGAGGCCGGTCAGGCCGACGTGGACGCCGCGGTCGAGGCGGCCAGGCGGGCCCTCCACGACCCCGCCTGGGCGCAGATGTCGCCGGCGCAGCGCGGCCAGGTGCTCTGGCGGATCGCCGAGCTGATCGAGGCCAACGCCGACGAGCTGGCCTACCTGGAGACCCGGGACCAGGGCCAGCCGCTGGGGGTCGCGCGGGGCGTGTCGGTTCCCGGCGCGGCCGAGCACTTCCGCTACTACGCGGGCTGGACGACCAAGATGGAGGGCGCCACGTCCCCCATCTCGCTGCCGAACACGCTGCACTACACCCGCAGGGAGCCGGTGGGCGTCTGCGCGCTGATCACGCCGTGGAACTTCCCCCTCATGATCCTGACCTGGAAGCTCGCCCCGGCACTGGCCTGCGCGAACACCGTGGTCATCAAGCCGGCCGAGCAGACGTCGCTGACCGCGCTGCGGCTGGCCGAGCTCTGCGCCGAGGCGGGGGTGCCCGCGGGCGTCGTCAACCTCCTCACCGGCGGCCCCGAGGTCGGCCGGGCCCTGGTCGCGCACTCCGGCGTCGACAAGGTGTCCTTCACCGGCTCGACCGAGGTCGGCCGTGAGATCATGCGCGTCTCCGCGGGCAACCTGAAGCGGGTCACCCTGGAGCTGGGCGGCAAGACCCCCACGATCGTGGCGCACGACGCCGACATCGACAGGGCGGTCGCGGGCTGCGTCCAGGGCGCCCTGTTCAACAGCGGCCAGGTGTGCGCCGCCTACGCGAGGTTCTACGTCGACCGCAAGCGGGTGGCGGAGTTCACCGAGAAGGTCGCCGCCGCCGCGGCGGCGCTGCGGCTCGGCCCCGGGCTCGCCGACACGACCGACCTGGGCCCCCTCGTCACCGAGGAGCACCTGCGCAACGTCGACGGATACGTCCGCTCGGGCGTCGAGCAGGGCGCCGAGCTGGTGACCGGGGGCGGCCGCGCCGACGGCGACCTGGAGAAGGGCTTCTTCTACCGCCCCACCGTCTTCGCCGGGGTGACCGACGAGATGACGATCGCCCGCGAGGAGATCTTCGGGCCGGTCATCCCCATCCTCGCCTACGACGACCTCGACGACATCGCCTCCCGGGCCAACGACAGCGAGTTCGGGCTGGCCGCCTCGGTGTGGACGAAGGACCTGGTCACCGCGCACACGCTGGCCGCGGCCGTACGGGCGGGATCGGTGTTCGTCAACATGCTGCACGTCCCGGACCCCGCGGCTCCCTGGGGCGGCTTCAAGGCCAGCGGGATCGGCCGGGAGATGGGCCCCTACGCGCTGGAGGCGTACACCGAGGTCAAGGGAGTCTTCGTCAACCTCGACCGGTGACGTCCCGGTACGCCGGATATCGATGACGTCCCGGCACGCCGGAGACCGGTGACGGTCCGGCGAGCCGGGAGCGAGGCCGACGGGCGCCGATGTTATGGGGAATCGGCGCCCGTCATCCGGCTCTGGCGTTGAGCTCCAGCGCCGGGATGTCGAGCGCGGCCAGCAGCACCGGAGGATCGAACTCGGACGCGGGCCTGATCTCGACGTTGACCTTCCTGGTGACGATGTCGCGCCGGATGTTGATCGGCCCGCAGGTGCCCACGGTCGGCGTCTGCCCCTGGGAGAACTCGCCGCCGGAGAGCCGGTGCACCAGGAGGTACCAC
This sequence comes from Streptosporangium sp. NPDC051022, assembly GCF_040683035.1. Taxonomy (NCBI): domain Bacteria; kingdom Bacillati; phylum Actinomycetota; class Actinomycetes; order Streptosporangiales; family Streptosporangiaceae; genus Streptosporangium; species Streptosporangium sp. NPDC051022. The sequence goes on from NZ_JBFBCF010000008.1 coordinate 171,925, forward strand.
GTGCCCTGCGGCACGTCCTGCAACATGTAGGGGCCGGGGCGGCTGAGCAGGGTGTACTGGATGGGCGGGCCCTCCAGGATCCAGTTCGGGAACAGCCCGACGAAAACACGGCCGACCCGTTCCGGCGACGCGCACAGGACCTCGCCGTGGACGATCGTCGGCCGCGGTGGCGAGATGGTCCGGTCTCCCGCGCCGTAGAGCAGGGACATGTCCCCGCCGCTCTGGCGGTACTGGCTGGGCGCGATGCCCACGCTGCCCTTGAAACGCGTGCTGAACGTGCCGACGCTGGTGTATCCGACCTGGTTGCTGATATCGGCGATGGTCAGTGACGTCCGCCGGAGGAGTCGTTTGGCTTCCTGTAGTCGTACGGCCGACAGGAACCGGCCGGGGGAGATGCCGATGGCCTGGCGGAAGACCCGTGAGAAGTGGAACTTGCTGAACATGGCGACCTGTGCCAGGTCGTCGACGGTCAGTTCCTCACCGAAATTCTCCCGCATCATCTCGATCGCCCGCCCGACGGCCTGCAGGGCATCGCTGTCCATCGCTCTGACGTTTGGTAGAGATGTCACACACATCAATGCCACACAATCGACTCGTCCAGATATCGGTGCCCGGCGTGCGGTAGACGTCGATTGACGTTTCGGCGGCCCGCCTCCGGCTGGGAAATTGTCCTCCCGAATTGTCCACTCGTCAATTCCGTATCCCTCGCGGACGGGGGCCGAAAACGGAGTATTTTCCGGGAGGTTATCGGGCCGCCGGAAGGCGCTGACGGGTTGAGCTGCGAATACGTAATCATGTTTCGGGTCCCCGGCATCGGACCCCCTCGTGTGTTCCGTTCCCGTTCTCGGGTCGCCGTCCACCCGCGGTTCGCGAGTCGTTCTCGCATATGTGGGGCGGCCTCGCCGGCTTCACGACATGAAATGCGATATGAAATGTTCGTGTCAGGCGACCGCGATAAACGGCCGCGGGCGGCGGGGCGGCGGGAAAAGCACCCGCCCCGGGATCCACGCCGGCACGGCCGTCGTGTGACGTGACGCTCACACGACGGCCGCACCGACCGTCCATCACGCCGGTGAGGAAACCGCGCTTTCCTCGGGAGCCGTGGCCGGGCGCCGGAGCGCTCGGCTGATCAGCACCGCGAGCGTGAGGAAGACGACGGCGCCGACCACCGCGGCGATGTTCAGGCCGCTGGTGTAGGCGTCGCGGGCGACGCGGAGGAGTTCTTCCGCCGCCGCCGCGGGCATGTCGTGGGCGGTGGCCGCGGCCCCCGCGATCGAGCTGTGCGCGTTCTCGGCCGCCGCGGGCGAGACTCCCGGGACCGGCACGTCGGCCATGGTGAAGCGGTAGACGGCGGTGCCCACGGTGCCCAGCAGCGCCAGGCCCAGGGTGGAGCCGAAGGAGTTGCTGGTCTCCGACATCGAGGCCGCCGCTCCGGCCCGCTCCGGCGGTACGGACCCGACGACCAGGTAGGCGCCCAGCGCGAACAGCGGACCGGCGCCCACGTGGACCAGGACGCCGCCGAGCACCACCAGGGCGAGACCGCCGACCGTGTGAACCTGGGTGATCAGCAGGTAGCCCACGATGCCGACCACCAGGCCGCCGACGATCGCCGTGCGCTGTGACATCTTCTTGACCAGCATCGGGGCCAGCTGGGAGCCGATGGCGATCGCCACGCCGATCGGCAGCAACCACAGCCCGGCCTCCGTCGGGGTGAGCCCGAGGACGCTCTGCACGTACTGGCTGATCAGCAGGAACGTGCCGGCCATGGAGGCGGCGGCGAACATCAGGGAGGCCAGGATGGCGCTGAACGACCCGTTGCCGAGCAGGCGCAGGTCGAGCAGCGGATGCGCCAGGCTCTTCTGCCTGCGGGTGAAGAGCGTGCCGGCGACGATGCCGATCGCGATCGCCACGATCGGCACCACCGGCGACGCGATCTGGTCCGCGGCGAGCTCCTTGAGGCCGTAGATGATCGGCAGGATCGTGACGAGCGACAGGGCCACGCTGACCAGGTCGATCGGGCCCGCGGCGGGGTTGCGGTACTCGGGCAGCAGGAACGGCCCGGCCAGCACCAGCAGCAGCACGACCGGCACGCCGACCAGGAAGGCCGAGCCCCACCAGAAGTGGGCCAGGAGCAGGCCGCCGACGACGGGGCCGAGCGCGGCGCCGAGCATCATGCAGCTCACCCACGCGGCGATGGCCGTTCCGCGCTGCCTGGCGTCGAGGAACATGTTGCTGATCAGCGCGAGTGTCGAGGGCATGAGGGTCGCGCCCGCGATCCCCAGGAGCGCCCGCGCGGTGATCAGCATCGCGGGGGAGGTCGAGTAGGCCGCGACCACCGACAGGACGCCGAACAGCGCCGCGCCGATGAGCAGCAGCCTGCGGCGGCCGATCCGGTCTCCGAGGTTGCCCATCGTGATCAGGAAACCGGCCATCAGGAAGCCGTAGATGTCGGTGATCCACAGCTGTTGCACACCGCTGGTGCCGAGATCCGCGCTGAGGCTGGGCAGTGCCAGATACAGTGCGCCGATGTCCAGTGAGACCACCAGGGTGGGCAGGGCCAGGGCGGCCAGCCCGATCCACTCGCGCCGTCCGGCCCTCACCGGGGGCGCGTCGGGCGTCGTATCCGACATCGGTTCTCCCTCGTCTTCGTCGGAGCTGTCGCGTGCCTGAACGACACCGCTCACTGTGGTTTCTGGTGTGTGTTCCGCCGGTAAATTGACCGCATACTCTGACGCGGGCGGCTGCCGGCCGAAATCGTCCGGCCGTCGGATGGGCTGTTCACCGCCACATCATCGCCGTGGGCACGGGCCCCTGTCGTTGAATCGTCGCAGTTCACCACCGTACGGAGCATCTTGGGGATTGCCATGTGATTCTTCAGGGTCGTTCCGTGACTCTTAAGCGTCGCTTTGCGGTCCCGGGGATATCGGACGGCCCGCCACCGCTTTCTGTCCGGCGATAACTGCCGGAAATTGTGTTATATGTCGCTTTTGGTGGCGCTGTTCCGGGAGGGGGGTGTGGCGCGGCCGAGGGGCGCGGGGCGTGACCTCCGGCGTTCCGCCGCCCGTTTCCCGATGCGTGCGGGGTGGGGAGACTCGCGCGATAAAAGTGAGCAATCCAGGAGATGCGTCGCCGAGCTATGGATCACTAGCCTCTGCCTGTCAAACCGAACAATGCCCCCGTTTTCCCGGCAAACGGCGGCAGAGCCGGGTGGATTCGCCCTAGGTGGTACTTTATGAGCAACATATCGCCTGAAGCAGCCAATCGATCCACTGTCCCATCCGTTCGGCTTCCGTCACTGACGGGAATGCGATTCATCGCGGCGGTACTGGTCTTCCTCTTCCACGCGGGCTTCCAGGGCGTGTTCGCCTCACCCGACGTGGCAGGCGCCTTCTCCTCGGTCGTCAGCGGCGGAGGCTGGACCGGCGTCGGGTTCTTCTTCGTCCTCAGCGGTTTCGTCCTGACCTGGTCGGTGCGCCGGGACGACACGGCCCCCCGCTTCTGGCGGCGCCGGTTCTTCAAGATCTATCCCAACCACCTGCTCACCTTCGTCGTCGCCTTCCTGCTGCTGACCTTCGTCTCGCAACAGGTCATCGCCCCCGGCAACGCGGTCTTCAACCTCCTGCTGCTCCAGGCGTGGTTCCCCCCGCTGGAGATGAATCAGACGGTCAACACCGTCTCCTGGTCGCTCTCCTGCGAGCTGCTGTTCTACCTGGCCTTCCCGCTGCTGATCCGTGTCGTCGGCCGCATCAGGGACGAGCGCCTGTGGCTGTGGGCCGGCGCCGTGATCGCGGTGATCGTCGCGCTCCCGCTCGTGGCCGCCGCGCTGCCGGACCAGCCCGCCCTGCCGTGGACACAGGCGTACTCGCAGCCGCAGTGGTGGCTGGTGTACGTCTTCCCGCTCTCCCGGACGCTCGACTTCGTCTTCGGCATGCTGCTGGCCCGCCTCGTCCAGACCGGCCACCGGATCCCCCTGGGCCTGGGAGGCGCCGCGGTGCTCACGGTCGTCGCCTACGCCGTGGCGCCGCTGCTGCCCGGGACCTTCCCGCTCGTCGCGGTGGCGATCGTCCCGCTCGGCCTGCTCATCGCCGCGGGCGCGGTCGCCGACGTGAACGGCCGGTCGACGTGGCTGTCCGGCCGGACGATGGTCTGGCTCGGCGAGATCTCGTTCGCCTTCTACCTGTGGCACCGGCTGGTCCTGGTCTACGGCGACCAGTGGATCTTCCGGAACGGCAGCTTCGGCACCCCGGTCGCCATCGCGGTGCTCCTGGCGCTGTTCGGGATCACCGTCCTGGTGTCCTGGCTGGTCTTCTCGCTGTTCGAACGCCCCATCATGCGGCGCTTCGCCGGCTCGCGCCGCAGTGACGCCACCGGTGCCGGGACGGTCGCGTCCCAGCCGCCCCTGCCGAACGTCGCCCCCGGCGCAGGCATCGGCGACTGACACCGCCGACACCGCCGACACCACTGGTACCGCCGACACCACTGGTACCGCCGGTGCAGCTGCGTCGCCGGCACCGCTGACCACCGCGCCGGGCAGTCCTGGCCGCCGGCTCCGGGCGCGGTCGGTCCCGGGCGTCGTCGTGGAAGGGGACCGTTTCCACGACGACGCCTGGGACGCCCGGGACGCCCGGGATCACACCCGCTGTCTCGCGCGGTCGCGCCCGTTCAGCCGGACGGGCAGGGTGCGGCAGCCGTTCATGATGAACGTGCCCTGCCCTTCGATCTCCTCGGGCGGCACCCCCAGGGTCAGACCGGGGAAGCGGTCGAACAGCGCCCTGAGGGCGATCTCGGTCTCCATCCAGCCCAGGGGCATGCCGATGCAGCGGTAGATGCCGTGCCCGAAGGACAGGTGCGCCTTGTCGGCGCGGGTGGCGTCGAAGCGGTCCGCGCTCGCGCCGTGGACGGCCGGGTCACGTCCCGCCGCGGCGAACGCGATGAGGACGGGTTCGCCCTTGCGGATGGTGACGCCGCCGATCTCGATGTCCTCGACCGCGAACCGGAACGGCAGGTGCGCCACGGGCGCCTCGGCGCGGAGCGTCTCCTCGATCACCTCCTCCCAGGAAACGTGTCCGGCCGCCAGCAGTTCGCGCTGCCCGGGATGGATGAGCAGCGCGCGCACCGTGTTCGTCACCAGGTTCGTCACCGGCTCGGTGCCGGTGCCGAGCAGCAGGAGCAGCGTGCTCAGGAGCTCGGTGTCGTTCAGCTGGGAACCGTTGTCCTGCGCCGAGATCAGGTCCGTGGTCAGGTCGTCCGCCGGAGCCCGGCGTTTGGCCTCGATCAGCTCCCGCATCTCCCGGCGCCTCCGCTCGGCGTCGGCCGCCAGGTCCTCCGCGGTCCTGGTCGTGTCGACGTGGGCGTCGCTTCCCGGGAGCACCCCCGCCCTGGCCCGCTCGGGCACGCCGATGAGGTCGCCGATCACCCGTGCCGCGAGCGGGTGCGCGTACCTCGCCTTCAGGTCGACCACCTCGTCCGGCGCGGCGGCCGCCAGCTCGTCGAGGAGATCGGCGGCGATCTTCTCGACACCCGACCGCATGGCCTCGACCCGGCGCGGCGTGAACGCCTTGGCGATTAGCCTGCGCAGGCGGCTGTGGTCGCTTCCGTAGGCGGTGGACAGGTTCTCCATCAGCGCCCAGCCGATCAGCGGGAAATCGTGGCCGATCTCGCCCGCGGCGAAGGCGGTCCAGTGCTTGCGCGGGTCCTTCGACAGACGGTGGTCGGCCAGGGCCCGCATGACGGCGTCGTAGCCGGTTATCGACCAGGCGAGCACGCCGCCGGGGAGCTCGATCCGGGCGACCGGCCCCTGCGCCCGCATCCGCGCGGCCTCTTCGTGGATGTCACGGCCGGTTCTGTCGATGACGACGGGACAGAGATTTTCCATACGAACTCCACATCACCGTGAGAATGATCTCCGCTGTCTACGTGCATCGCCGGGACGCGCTCGGAGTTCTCGGATCCCCGGAGATCCGGCGGCTGCGGTCTTCGCGGCGTCGTGCGGGCGACGGCGGGGACACCGGAGCCGGACCGGGCCTTTACCGACGTCGCGGGCACCGCCATTGGCGCGCCCCTCCGTTACGGGATCGTTGAAGCACTGTCGGCTGTGAACGATGATGGGGCGTTTTACCTATGCCCTGCATCTTTCACCGTGCGCTTCACGAAGCCGTCATTCGGGTGTCACCCGCCGACCGAAGTCGGCATAAGTGAGCAATCAGGAAGATGACAGGGCGGAAATGGCGCGTCCACGATCTAGCGGTCAGGCATTCCACACCGTGTGGAAAAGGCAAATCGAGTTGCGGGGGCGACCGCCTGTGTACAGCCGGTACGAAGACGAGACTGCCCGTCCGCCGATTGGGAGCACATGCTGAACCGAAGGAACTTCCTGGTCCTCAGCGGTCTCACCGCGGGCGGGGCGGTGGTGACCCCGGCCCTGCTGAGGACGTCCACGGTGGCGGGCCAGGCCGACCCGCCCCATCATTCGCAGCATCCGGGCGGCGGCTCCGGGGGTGCCGTCGCGTCGGTCGCCGTCGCCCCCTTCTCCGTGCGCATGCCTCTGCTGCCGACGCTGAGGCCGGTGCGCTCCACCCGGACCACCGACATCTACGAGATCGCCATCCAGCCCGCGAACATGAACATCCTGCCCGGCCTGAACACCCCGGGCCTCACCTACGGCGGCGGCTTCGTCGGCCCCACGATCCGGACCAGGACGGGACGCCAGGTCGCCGTCACCTACCGGAACCTGCTCGACATGCCGGCGAACGTGCACCTGCACGGCGGACACGTTCCCGCGAGCAGCGACGGCCACCCGATGGACCTCATCCAGCCGGGCCAGGCGCGGCTGTACGAGTATCCGAACACGCAGCAGGGCGCGACGCTCTGGTATCACGACCACGCCCACCACATGGAGGCCGAACACGTCTACCGGGGGCTGCACGGTTTCTACGTGATCGAGGACGAGGACGAGAGGCACCTGCGCCTGCCCGACGGGAACCACGACGTCCCCATCATGATCCGCGACGCCCAGTTCGACGACACGGGCGCGCTGGTCTACGGCAACCCGGCGCTGCGCACCACCATCCTCGTCAACGGCAGGCCGCAGCCGTACTTCCCCGTGGACGCGCGCAAGTATCGCTTCCGGCTGCTCAACGCCTCCAACGAGGGAACCTTCCGGCTGAACCTCGGCAACGCGGGGATGACGCAGATCGCCTCCGACGGAGGCCTGCTCTCCGCGCCCGTGCCCCGCGATGAGATCGCGCTGAGCGCGGGCGAGCGGGTCGAGATAGTGATCGACTTCTCCCGTTACCCGGTCGGCACCCAGCTGGTCCTCGCCGACGGGACCAGGGGGCCGGTGCTGAGGTTCGACGTCGTACGGCGCGCGGACGACAGGAGCCGCCTGCCGGACGTGCTGCGCCCGCTTCCCCCTCTGCCCCCGGCCACGAACCAGCGCGACGTGGTGTTCTCCTTCGACCTGACCGGCCCGGCCCCCGTGGGGCTGATCAACGGCAAGCCGTACGATCCGGCGCGCGACGACTTCCGGATCAAGCGGGGCACCACCGAGATCTGGCGCGTCACCAACGCCGACACCGAGTTCGGCTTCATGCACAACTTCCACATGCACCTGGCGCAGTTCCGGGTGCTGGACCGCGACGGGAAACCGCCGACGCTCGACGACGCGGGCCGTAAGGACACCGTGTTCGTCGCGCCGGGCTCAACGGTCAGGGTCCAGGCCACCTTCGACACATACCTCGGCAGGTACGCCTACCACTGCCACTTCCTGGAGCACTCCTCCGTCGGGATGATGGCGCAGATGGAGATCATCCCCTAGCGGGGGCGGGGCCGGCGGGCGCTCGTCCGCCCACCGGCCCCGCGGGTGCCCGGCGTCTACTTCTTGACGACGCGGTAGCGGAGGTTGGCCATGTCGCCCGGCCCCTCGACGCTGATCGTCTCCAGGGCGACCCAGTCGCCGCCCGGGTTGTCGAAGAGCCGGACGCCGTCTCCCACCAGGACCGGCACCAGGTGGATCAGAAGCTCGTCGACCAGGCCCGCCTCGATGCACTGCCGGGCCACGTTGGCGCCGGTCACCACGACGTTCTTGCCGTTCGCGGACTCCAGGGCCGTGGCGATGACGTCGCGGACGTCGCCGGAGAAGAACGTGATCGTCGGGTCGACCGACTCGGGGGGCGGCTGACGGGTGAGGACGAACAGCTGCCCCTGCAGGGCGCCGCCGTAGACCTTCTTACCGGTGTCGGGGCCGAGGTTGACGCTGCGCCTGCCCGCCACCATGGCACCGGTCGTCCGGATAATCTCCTGAAACATCTCAGGAGAAACTCCGGAATGCCCGAATGTCCAGTCCATTTCTCCCTTCGGGCCCGCGATGAAGCCGTCCAAGGACATCGTCACGTGCCACAGCACTTTTCCCATACCGCGTCTCCATAGAACTCGTCGTCCGTCCTCTTTCGGCCTCCCACCTTTTCACTTCCGCCGGTGTGAATGTGGCCGAATCATGAAAAAGAACGGCGAGCGGAGCCTCCGGTGTCCTTTACGAAAGACCTGCCGCCCTTCTCTCCGCGCCGTCGGGAAGGGTGAACAACGGATGTCCCGGCCGTTACCGGGACCGGTTTCCGGAGGAAAGGGAGGCGTTGTACTCCTCCAGCAGCCTCTGGGCCTCGGCGCTCGCCCGGGTGAACCGGTCGGCCGGATCGGTGCCGGAGAGCAGGACGTCGTGCATCGCCGTGGCCGTGACCTCCTGGATCGCGGAGAAGTCGCCGAACAGCGCCCCCCGGGTCGCGGGGGAGTCCTTCGTGGCGTCGAGCTGGTCGACGCCGACCCTGAAATGCGGGTTCCGGTCGAACCAGCCCTCCCGCGCCTGCCGGTCGACCGCCGTGCGGGTGGTCGGGACGAAGGTCCGGTCCAGCTCGTACATGTCGGCGGGATGGCGGGGGCCGGAGAGATACTGCAGGAAGGCCAGCGCGCCGTCCCGGGTGGCCTCGTCGAGGCCGGAGGCCAGCCAGAGGGACTCGCCGCCGATCAGGTTGCCCGCGCAGGGGACGCGCCCGTTGTGCGGTGCCCGGCCCACCGCCACCCGGAACCCGGCCTCGCGCGCCGCGCGCAGGATGGGCCCGGTCTCGACCGAGGAGTTGAGCAGGAAGGCGGTGCGCTGCGCGGCGAAGGCGTCGAAGGTGCCCTGCCAGTCCATCTTCTTGCCGGTGTAGAGGTAGTGGCCGTCGCGGTGCAGGCGATGCCACCACGTGACGTAGGCCATCATCTCCGGCGAGGTGAGGTCGACCTTCTCGGCCCGGCCCGAGCGCCCGTTGTCGTGGTCGGCCAGCAGGCCGCCCTGCTGGGCGACCGCCTGCTGGAAGAACCAGCCGTAGTTCGCCCAGGTGATCCCGTGGGACGGACCGTCGCGCAGCCCGGCGACCGCCCGGCAGGCGTCCTCGACCTCCTCCCACGTCCGCGGCACCTCCCGCACGCCCGCCGCCTCGAGCAGCGTCATGTTGGCGTAGAACAGGATGGTCGAGGTGTTGCGCGGCATGGACAGCAGCCGGCCGCCGAGGGAGTAGTAGTTGCGGACGGTGGCCACGATGTCGTCGATCACGACCGGTTCGCCGAGGATCTCCTCCCGGCCGCCGATCGCCTCCTCCAGCGGGACGAACAGCGGGCCGCCGTCCTTCGAGCGGGCGTCGTGGGCCTCCTGGGTGAACGGGTGGTGGTAGGCGACGACGTGCGGGGCCGCACCCCGCTCGACGGCCTGGGCGATCTCCCGCGGGGTCGTCCGCACGTCGACGGGCCGGATGTCGATCGCGTACTCCGGATGGGCGGCGCCGAACTCCTCGGCCCGCCTCCTGACGGGATCGAGCAGCTCCGGCCAGAGGAACCAGTGGTTGAGCCAGACATTAATAATGATCTTGCTTGACAATTCAATTCTCCTTGTTGTGTGGTTCCCGGTCGCACCGAAAAGGCATTTTCCGGGTGCGGTGCCGGTGATATGCACAACTGTCTCTCAAAATACACATGTTCCGTGCCGGAGACCGTTCCCGCATCTTCTGGATTGCTCACCGAGAATCGCCGGGAATCGCCGTCGAATATCACGGTTGACCGCAACCCAGGAGATGCAGCGCCGTCTCGGGTGACATGACACTGACCCCATGGCCGTTTTCGAAGGCAGAACCGAAGTCATCACCCGCGGGGCCGGGCTGCCCGGCCCGCCGCGCGCTCCGGCCGGGGAGCGCCGGGACCCCTACGTGCTGCGCGCCCTGTCCGGCCCCGAGGAGACCGCGCTCGCCGACGCCGTGCTCGCCGACGCCTTCGGCATCGAGGGGCTGGTCGACGGCCCGCCCGAGCACCTTGTCTTCGAGCCGTCCCGCAACCACGTCGCCGAACACCGGGGCGAGATCGTCGCGAACCTGGCGGCGCTCACCAGGAGGATGACCGTTCCCGGCGCCGTCCTGCCCGCGGCGCACATCACCCGCGGGGGCGTACGGCAGACGCACCGCCGCCGCGGCCTGATGACCCGTCTCCTGGGCGGGCAGCTGCGCGAGTCCCGTGACGTGCACGGCGAGTTCCTGGCGGTGTTGTGGGCGAGCGAGGGCCGCATCTACCAGCGGTACGGCTTCGGCATGGCGAGCCAGAACCAGACCTTCCTGATCGACAACCGCGAGGTGCGGCTGAACCGGCCGCCCGACGGGTCCGCGGGACAGCTGCGCGAGGCGGCGCCCGCGCGGGTGGGCCGGGAACTGCGCGCGGTGTACGAACGCGTCCACCCGAGCCGTCCCGGCTGGTCCAGCCGCGACGACAACGTCTGGCACCAGCTGCTGGAGGACCCGCCGCCCCCGTTCCGGCAGGGCTACTCCGCCAAACGCGCGCTCGTGTTCGACGGCCCGGACGGGCCCGAGGGGTACGCGATCTGGAAGCGCAGGCAGGAGTGGGACGGCGGCGTGGCCAAGGGCGAGGCGAGCGTGGTCGAGGTGGTCGCCGCCACGCCCGTCTCCTACGCCGCCCTGTGGCACTTCCTGCTCTCGGTCGACCTGACCAGGACCGTCCGCTGCGACTTCGCCGCCGTGGACGAGCCGCTGCTCCTGCTGGTCAACGAGCCCCGCGACCTCGGCGTCTCGGTCAGCGACGGGCTGTGGGTGCGGCTGCTCGACCTGCCGGGCGCGCTGTCCGCGCGCCGCTACGCCGTCCCGCTGGACGTGGTGATCCAGGTCACCGACGCGATGCTGCCCGAGAACGCCGGCCGCTGGCGCCTGACCGTCCGCGACGGCGAGGCGGCCTGCGTCGCGACCGCCGACGATCCCGACCTCTCCGGCGACGTCGCCGACCTCGGCGCCGCCTACCTCGGCGGCGTCTCGCTCGGCGCGCTGGGCGCCGCCGGACGTGTCCGCGAGCACCGGCCCGGCGCGCTCGCCACCGCGAGCGCCGCCTTCGGCTGGCACGTCGGGCCGTCCGCGCTCGACATTTTCTGACCGGGACGGCGGAATTCGGCAAGCCAAGAGAAACGTGCCGTCGCAGCTGAATGTGAGAACACCGACGTGGGCACAGTAGAACAGTTCTCCGAGGCTCCGGGGAAACCGGTCGCCGGCCCGCCGGAATATCCCGTGCGCCAGGCGCACCGGATAACCGGAATCCTCGACACCGACGCGTTGCGGGCCGCGTGGCGGGAGGTCGTCCGCCGGCACGGGATTCAGCGCGGCGCCTTTCTGGAGTTCGCCGACATGAGCGCGCCGCCCGTCGGCGAGGTGAATTCACGGTTCGAGTGGTTGTACGCCGGACGGCAGGCCGAAGGGGACGGCGGGCGGCACGGCGGGCCGGGCGCGGAACCGCCCACCGCCCGGAAACCCGAACCGCCCGCCGCCCGGAAACCCGAACCGGACGGCGGGCCGGGCGCGGATCCGGACGCCGGTCGGGAGAAGACCCCCTCCGGCGCCTCCGCCGGGGAGGCGGCCGCCCGGCTGATCCTGGTACGGCTGGCCCGCACCGAACACCTCCTGCTGCTCGCGCTGCGCCGGGAGGTCGCCGGCGGCCGGTCGGCGGCGATCCTCACCGCGGAACTGTCGGCCTGTTACGAGGCCGTGCTCGCCGGACGGCCGGCCCGGGACGCGCTGCCTCCCCTCGCCGTGCCCCTCGCCGTGCCCTTCACCGTGCCCCTCACCGTGCCCCACCCCGGCCGGGCGCGGCGGCACGACGAGCCGGACGCCGCGGGATCCGAACGCGACCTGGACTGGTGGGTCTCCGCGCTGACCCCGCCCCCGCCGCCGACGACGCCGCCGGTGGACCGGGCCAGGCCCGCCGGGGACACGACCCACGCGGGCCTCCAGCCGTTCGAGTGGGACGACGACCTCGGCCGCCGCCTGGCGGAGGTGGCCGAGGCGCGGGACACGACGCCCGGCGTCGTCCTGCTCGCGGCGCTGCATACCCTGCTGCACCGCTACGGCGACGCCGACCGGGTGGCCGTGGGCGTGCCGGGGACGCCGGATCCGCGGCCCGGCGTCCCCGGCACGCTCCACCCGATGGCCCCACCGCGCGTGATCTGCGCGGACTTCTCCGGGACTCCCACCTTCGGCGAACTCCTCGCGAGGGTGACGCGCTTCGCGCGGGAGGCGTCCGGCCACCGGGCGGTCTCCCCGGACCGGCTCGCCCGTGCCCTGGGCGGAACCTCCCCGTTCACCGTCATGGCGGTCCTGCCCGACGGGCCCGAACCCGAGCTCAGGCTGCCCGGAACCGTCACCGGGCGGGAACGGCTCGCCGAGCGGGGACCGGTCACGGCCAGGGCCGATCTCACCCTGGTCGTGGACAGGGTCCGGCCCGGGATCGCCGGTGCCCTGGAGTACCGGGCCGCGCTGTTCGACCGGTCGTCCGCCCGGCTCGTGCTGGAGCAGCTGCGCACGCTGCTGACGGCCGCCCTCGCCGAGCCGGACACCCCCGTCGGGGAGCTGCCGCTCGACGAGCCGGAGTCGGTCCGCCGGGCCGTACGGGAGGCGGACCGGATCGCGGACGCCGTCCCGGCCGAGCTGCCGGTCCACGGGCTGGTGCGCCGGTGGGCCGAGCGGCACCCGGAGGCGGAAGCGGTGGTCTGGGACGGTTCGGCCACTTCCTACCGCGAACTCCGGCGGCGGGCGGAGACCGTCACCGCCGCGCTGCGGGCGCTCGGCGGCGTCGGCGGCTCGCCCGTCGTGGTGCGGGTGGCGCCGGGGCCGCTGCGGTTCGCCGCCCTGCTCGGGGTGCTCGGCGCGGGAGGACACCTGGCCTGGTTCGGCACCGGCGACGCGGGGGAACGGGGCAAGGCGATCATCGAGGATTTGCGGCCCGCCTGCCTGGTGGTGGACGGCACAGCGGCCGGGGACGGACTGGCCCGGTGGTACCGCGAGGAGCTGAACGGCCGGGTGCTGGACCTGGCCGCCCCGCGCCCCGAGGACCCGCGCCACGAGGACCCGCGCCACGAGGACCCGCGTCTCGAGGAGAAGGCGGACGAGGACCCGGGGGAGGGGGCGGCGCCGTACGACGGGCCGGACGGCAGGGCGTACGTCGCCCACACCTCAGGCTCGACCGGAAGACCGAAGGGCGTCCCCCAGACCCACGCGGCCCTGGCGCAGTTCACCACCTGGATGGCCGCGGAGTTCGGCATCGGCCCCGGATCCCGGGTGGCGAACTGGGTGGCGCCCGAACACGACCCCGCCCTGTGCGAGGTCTTCGCCACGCTCGTCTCGGGGGCCACGCTGTACCCGGTGCCCGAGCGCGTCAGGCTGAACCCGGACGCGCTGGCCGACTGGCTCGTGGAGCAGCGGATCACACTCATCCAGACGGTTCCCAGCTTCGCCGGGGAACTGCTCGGCGTGATCGAGGGCAGGGAACCCGCCGAGCGGCCGTCGTCGCTGCGTCACATCCTGCTGATGGGGGAGGCGCTGTCCGGCGAACTGGTCAACGGCCTGCGCGCGGCGCTGCCCGGGACCCGGCTGGTCAACCTGTACGGCCCGACCGAGACGATCGCGGCCACCTGGTACGAGGCGGAAGGCGCCGTCCACGGCCCGGTGCCGATCGGACGGCCCATCCCGGGGCGTCAGGTGCTCGTCCTGGACGACGCGGACCGGCCCTGCCCGACCGGGGTCACCGGCGACATCGTCGTCCGCACGCCGTACGTCACCTCCGGCTACCTCGGCGCCGGAGCGGGAGACGACTCGGCCTTCAGGCCGGTCCCCGGCCTCGCCAGCCCTGAACCCGGCCACGGCTCCGGCTCAGGCCTCGACCGCGGCCCCGACGGCCCCGGGGCCGGGGCCGTGACCGCCGGCTGGTACCGGACCGGGGACCTCGGCCGACGGCGCCGGGACGGACTGCTGGAGTTCCGCGGACGCGGGGACTTCCAGGTGAAGCTCCTCGGCAACAGGGTCGAGCTCACCGAGATCGAGGCGGCGCTCACCGAGCACGACTCGGTGGCGGAGTGCGCCGTGGTCCCGCTCACCGGCCAGGACGGGCTGGTCACCCGCCTGGTGGTGTGCGTCGTGCCACGCGACACCCCGCACGGTCCCGCCGGCTCACCCAAGGTCTGGCGGGACCACCTGCGTCGCAGGTTCGGCGCGTTCACGCTGCCCGCGTCATTCGAGACCCTCGGCAGTCGGCTCCCGCGCAACCTCGCGGGCAAGGTCGATCGGCGCGGGCTTCGCCAGTCCATGAACAGCCCCAAAAAACCACTATGAGGTGAAGAACGTGACGTTGATTGACACCGGCCTGTCGGTTGACTTCGACGGCGAGAGCCTGGACATCGCCGGGATCCGGAGGGTCGCCGAGGATCGGGTGCCCTGCGGTGTGACCCGGGAGGCACTGGCCAAGGCCGCCGCCAGCAGGCGGATGTTCGAGGAGATCGTCGAGCAGAACATTCCCATTTACGGGGTCACCACCGGCTACGGCGAAATGATCTACATGCTGGTGGACACCTCGAACGAGGTCGAACTCCAGACCAACCTGGTCCGCAGCCACAGCGCCGGAGTGGGGCCGCTGTTCGCCGAGGACGAGGCACGCGCCATCGTCGCCGCCAGGCTCAACGCCCTGGCCAAGGGGCACTCCGCGGTACGCCCCGACGTGCTGGAGCGGCTGGCGCTCTACCTGAACCTGGGCATCACGCCCGCGGTCCCGGAGATCGGGTCGCTGGGCGCCAGCGGCGACCTGGCCCCGCTCTCGCACATCGCCGCCACCGTCATCGGCGAGGGCTACATCCTGCGCGACGGCGCGCGGGTGCCGACCGGCCAGGTGCTGCGCGAGTACGGCATCGAGCCGCTGCAGCTGCGGTTCAAGGAGGGGCTCGCGCTGATCAACGGCACGTCGGGCATGACCGGCCTCGGATCCCTCGTCGTCAGCCGCGCCATGGACCAGGTACGGCAGGCCGAGACCATCACGGCGCTGGTGATCGAGGCCCTGCAGGGCTCCAACAGCCCCTTCCTGCCCGAGGGGCACGACGTGGCGAAACCGCACCGCGGCCAGATCGACACCGCGGCCAACATGCGGGCGCTGATGCGCGGCAGCGGGCTGACCGTGGACCACGCCGTGCTGCGCGACCAGGTGCAGGACAGCAAGCAGAACGGCAAGAGCGTGCAGCGCACCGACGTCTACCTGCAGAAGGCGTACTCCCTGCGCGCCATCCCGCAGGTGGTCGGAGCCGTCAGGGACACCCTCTACCACGCGGTGACCAAGCTGGAGATCGAGCTCAACTCGGCCAACGACAACCCGCTGTTCTTCGAGGGGCAGGAGATCTTCCACGGCGCGAACTTCCACGGCCAGCCCATCGCGTTCGTGATGGACTTCGTGACGATCGCGCTCACCCAGCTCGGCGTGCTCTCCGAGCGGCGGACCAACCGCCTGCTGAACCGGCACCTCAGCTACGGCCTGCCCGAGTTCCTCGTCAAGGGCGACCCGGGGCTCAACAGCGGGTTCGCGGGCGCGCAGTACCCGGCGACGGCGCTGATCGCGGAGAACCGGACGATCGGCCCGGCCAGCACCCAGAGCGTTCCCTCCAACGGCGACAACCAGGACATCGTCAGCATGGGCCTGATCTCCGCGCGCAACGCGCGCCGGGTCCTGCGCAACAACGACACGATCCTCGCCCTGGAACTCCTCGCCGCGGCCCAGGCGGTCGACCTCGCCGGAAGGCGCGACCGGCTCAGCCCCGTCGCCAGGACCACCTACGACATGATCCGCGCGTACGTGCCCACGCTGGACCACGACCGCTACATGGCCGACGAGATCGAGCTGACGGCGGCGGCGCTGTCCCGCGGGGAGTTCCTCGCCGCGGCCCGGCAGAACGGCGTCGAGCTGCGCTGAGCCCACGCCGGAGCATCCGGCGGACGCACACAGGAATGACGGACGTGGCCGGGGGGCGCCACCGAGGCGTGACCATCGGCGATGGCCGGCGTTCGGAGAAAGGAGTTGAACAGTGACCGAACTGATCAGGGTGCGGCCCGACGCGGAACTCGACGACGTCGTCGACATCCTCGAACGCGAGGGGGCGGTGATCGTCGAGGACCTCGCCGACGGCGTCACCCTCAAGGGACTGTGGAACGACCTCGGCCCGGTCCTGGACGCCGCCAACCACTGCGAGCGCGGGTACGACGGGCACCGGACCCGGCGCGTCTCCTCGCTGTTCGCCCGGACCCCCCACCTCACCCCGGTGGTGATGCAGCCTCTCTACCTGGGATCGGCCCGCAGGATCATGCAGAAGCCGGTCCACATGTGGGTCGGGCGATCCCGGGTCGAGGTGGTCCCGACCATTCAGATCAGCGCCACGCAGGCCATCCAGATCGACCCCGGCCAGGGCAAACAGCCCCTCCACCGGGACGACTCACTGCACCTGCGCCGCCATCCGGGCCCGGCGAGCCGGGTGCAGCTGATGCTCGCCATGACGGAGTTCACCGCCGAGAACGGCGCCACGCTGGTCATCCCGGGAAGCCACCACTGGGACGACGAGACCCCGCCCCGCTACGAGGAGGCGTCCCCCGCCGCGATGCCGGCCGGTTCGGCCCTGATCTGGCTGGGCGGCGTCTACCACAGCGGCGGCGCCAACACCACGGACGGGCCGAGGGTCAGCCTCACCGTCTCGCTGGACCTGGGCAACCTGCGCCAGGAGGAGAACCAGTACCTGGCGGTGCCCAGGGACGTCGTCATGACCTACCCCGAGGAGCTGCGGCGGCTGCTCGGCTACGACCGCTGCCCGCCCGGCGTCGGATGGTTCGAGATGCAGGACCCGCACATGGTCCTGGAGCACGAGAGTCTCGAACAGGCCCGTGCCGCGGCGGCCCTGATCGGCCCGGAGGACCGGTGACCATGAGCGCTCTCGAAACCCACGTGACCCACGTGCCGGACGCCTCGCGGGCCCGGGCCCCGCTCTCCCTGCAGCAGGAGTTCCTGCGCCTGTTCGACAGGGGAGAGGGGGTGGGCGCGTTCGGCCCGCGCTACCACCACGTCGACGGCTGGCACGTGCGGGGACGGATCGACGTCGGCACGCTGCAGGCGGCACTGGACGACGTGGTGGCGCGGCACGAGGCGCTCCGCACGTCCCTGGTGCGGGACGAGGACGGCTGGTACCAGGGGATCCTGCCGCCCGGCCCGTCCTCCCTGCTGGTCCGCGACCTGCCGGAGGCGGCCGGGGACGACCGCGACCGGCGCGTCCAGGAACTGCTGAACGAGGTCGAGGCCGGCACCTTCGACCCGCGACGGCAGCCGCTGCTGCGGGCGATCCTCGTCCGGTTCGGCGACCGTGACGCGCTGCTCATGCTGAACGCGCACCACCTGGCGATCGACTCCTGGTCCATGCAGCTGATCCTCCGCGACCTCGCCGCCCGCTACGCCGCCCGGAGAGGGCACGCCGTGCCCGCGCTTCCCCGGGCGCGCCAGTACCGGGAGTACGCGGCGGACCAGCTGGCGGGCTCGGCGGACGCCGCCGTGCTCGCCGCGCGGGAGTACTGGCGGGAGAAACTGCGGGGCGCGCGGCTGCTGGCCATGCCGACCGACCTGCCCCGGTCGGCCGGTTCCTGGGAGACGACCTCGTGGCACCGCGTCTCGACCGGCGAGGATCTGCGGGCCGCGACGGCGCGGTTCGCCGCCGCCACGCGCAGCTCGCCGTTCATGGTGCTGCTCGCGGCCTACAAGGTGCTGCTGCACGAGATGACGGGCACCACGGACATCGTCGTCCCGACCTTCACCCCCGGCCGGAACGAGGCGCGCTTCCAGGACACGGTCGGGTCCTTCTTCAACTTCGTCCCGCTCAGGACCGACCTCGCGGGCTGCCGTACGTTCCGGGACGTGGTCGGGCGGGTCCGCGCCACCTGCGTGGAGGCCTACGCGAACGAGATCCCGCTCCTGCACGTCCTGGCCGAGGCCCCCGAGCTGATGGCCCCCGCCCTCGGGGACGACCTCGCGCCCTGGGTGTTCCAGGTCGTCCAGCCGCCCCTGCAGATGGACGGCGAGCTGATCGGCGACCTGGAGTACTCCGCGATCTGGCGCAGGGAGCTGTCCCAGGAGACCGGGTCGTACGTCCCGGACGGCATGCTCTGGTGCCTGCACCTCGGCCCCTCCGGGGGGCTTCTCGCCAATCTGGCGTTCAGCCGCGGCCTGATCCGTGAGGACAGGGTCGGCGAGCTGGCGGCGGAGTTCTTCCGGACGCTGGGCGCGGGGATCTCCGACCCCGACGGCCCGCTGCACCGCCTCCCCGCACGAACCGAGTGACCGACTGTGACCAGAGCTGGAGGGTTTCGCATGACGGATGACCACATCGCGGCCGCCGAACGGCGCGTCGAGCAGATATGGAAGGACGTGCTCGGCCTGCCGGAGGCGCGGCCCGACGCCACGTTCTTCGAGTCCGGCGGGCAGTCCATCGCCGCGGTCAGGATCGTCGCCCGCATCGAGAAGGAACTCGGTGTCGACGTCGACATGGGCGACCTGTTCGAGGACCCGGACCTGGCGACCTTCAGACACGACGTCGCGGTCAAGGCGGGCTCCGTGGCGCGGGAGGACGCCCGGTCCGCCTGACGCGAGAAGCCGATCCCGTACGAGCGGAAAAGGACGGCAGTGACATGACGGTGACGACATGGCGGCGACGACATGACGGTGATGACATGGCGGTGACGACATGACGGTGACGCGGCGGCGCCTTCCGAACGGCCTGGAGGTGACGCAGGTCGACCCCGGTGAGGCGGCCCTGCTCTACCGGGAGATATTCGTGGAGAAGTCGTACCTGCGCGACGACTTCCCGGTCACGAGCCCGCGGGTCGTCTTCGACATCGGCGCCAACATCGGGCTGGCCTCGATGTTCTTCAAGCAGTGCTTTCCCGGGGCGTTCGTCGTCGCCGCCGAGCCGGGCCCCGACCCGTATCTGGCGCTGCGGGAGAACTTCGCGCGGCACGTGCCCGGCGGGGTGACGCACAACGTCGCCCTGGCGGAGCGCGGCGGCGTCGCGCGCTTCGGCTACTACCCGGCCGCTCCGGCCGAGTCCGGCCTCTACGCCGACCCGGCCGGTGAGACCGAGCTGGCCAAACGACTCCTCATGGAGAGCGGCTTCACCGAGCCGGAGGCCGAGAGGTTCTCCCGGGAGCGGCACCGTCTCTCCTACGTCGAGTGCCGCACCGTCACCCTCTCCGAGCTGATCAGGGAGACGGGAGTCGACAGGATCGACCTGCTGAAGATCGACGTGGAGAAGAGCGAGTGCGACGTGCTCGCCGGAATCGAGGAACCCGACTGGGCCAGGATCCGGGAGACGGTGATCGAGGTCCACGACGTGGACGGCAGGCTGGCCCGGGTTCTGGCGCTGCTACGCGGCCACGGCTTCCAGGTCCGCACCTGCCAGGAGAACCGGCTCTCCGGCACGGACATGCACATGCTCTTCGCCACCAGGACGGACTGAGCCGCCGTCCCCCGTCACCGGGAGGACCCGGTACGGCCCGGACCGCCCGGCGGCCGGAGGGCAACCACGGAGATGCGTCGCGTCGTGGCGCGGTGCCAGTCTCGGGTGGTGGCGGGCAGGAAACACGCTCTTTTTCGCTCTTCTCGCAAAGGAGGACCCGATGGAGATCACCGAAGCACCGCCGAGGGCGGAGCTCGTTCGCCGTGCCGCCGAACTCGTGCCCCTGCTCCAGAAGAACGCGATCTGGGCGGAGGAGAACAGATGCCTTCATGACGAGACGATCGAGGCACTGACCGACGCCGGCATCCTGAAGATGAGGGTTCCCACCCGTTACGGTGGCTACGAGTCCGACATGCGCACCGTCGTGGACGTGATCTCCGAGCTGGGCCGGGGTGACGGCTCCACCGCCTGGACCGTCGCGGTGTGGGCGATCAGCACGTGGGTGGTCGGCATGTTCCCCGACAACGTGCAGGACGAGGTCTTCTCGACCCCCGACGTCCGGGTCAGCGGAATCCTGAGCCCGAGCGCGGTAGGGGTGCCCACAGACGGCGGTGTCGTCCTCAACGGCCGGTGGTCGTTCAACACCGGATCCCGGCAGAGCCGGTGGAACACCAACGCGGCCGTACTGGCCACCCCCGACGGGGGATACGAGCCGATCATGACGCTCATCCCGCTGTCGGACCTGCAGATCGTCGACGACTGGCACACGGCCGGGCTCAGGGGCACGGGCAGCGTCACCACGGTCGCCGAGGGGGTCTTCGTCCCGCACGAGCGCGTGCTCCCGGTGGGCCCGCTGCTCCAGGGGCAGCACCGCTCCGAGCGGAACGCGGACTCCCCGATGTACCGCTCGCCGTTCATGCCGATAGCCTGCACCACCGTCAGCGCCCCGGCGCTCGGCCTGGCGAAGGCCGCCAAGGAGGCCTTCTTCGAGCGGCTGCCCGGCCGGAAGATCACATACACCGCCTACGAGAGCCAGCGCGAGGCGCCGCTCACCCACCTGCAGGTCGCCGAGGCGGCCATGAAGATCGACGAGGCGGAGTTCCACGCCCACCGCGCGGCCGGTCTCATCGACGCCAAGGTCGCCGCGGGCGAGCAGTGGACGCTCGAGGAGCGCGCACGCGTCCGCCTCGACATGGGAGCGGTCAGCCTCCGGGCGAAGGAGGCCGTGGACATCCTCAACACCGCGAGCGGCGGATCGTCGATCTACACGAGCGTGCCGATCCAGCGCATCGAACGTGACGTCCAGACCCTCAACCTGCACGCCATCATGCACCCCAACACCAACCTCGAACTCTACGGCCGGATCATGTGCGGCCTGGAGCCCAACACCCTCTACATCTGACGCCCGTGTCCAACGCGGCGACCGCACCCTCTCACCGTGTCCGGTGGTGCGGTGACCGAGTCCCCCACGGGGCCAACGCGGTGACCGCACCCCCTCGCCGCACCTGACGTGGCGACCGCACCTCCCCGCCGTACCTGACGCGGTGACCGCACCCCCTCGCCGTATCTGACGTGGTGACCGCACCTCCTGCCTCCCTGCCGTATCTGACGTGGTGACCGCATCCTCTGCCTCCCCGCCGCGTCTGACGCGGTGACCGTGTCCGCTCGCCGTGCTCGTGGTCGTCCGGGGCGCCGGTGCGGTGAGCGGTGGAACAGAGCGGATCGGCGCCGGTGAGCGGTGCCCGGCCCGGTACGAGTTCCCGGTCAGAGCACCAGCCGTCCCGCGCCCGCCCACGGCCGTGCCACCACACGGCCGTGGCAGGGGGGCGCGGCGTACCGCCGACCATTCGAGAGACGAAGGATCTTCGCGCCATGGCACTCACCTCGCACGTTCTCGAACAGGACTTCCCGCCCCCGCCCGAGCCCGGACTGACGCCGTCGGAGATCATCGCCAGGGCCGAGGCCATGGTGCCGACCCTGGTCGAGCGTCAGGCGGAGACCGAGGAGCGCACCTTCTATGCGCCGGACACCCACGAGGCGTTCGCCGCCGCGGGTTTCTACCGGATCCTGGTTCCCCGGCGCTACGGAGGTTACGAGTTCGGGCTCGGCACCTTCATGCGCGTGGTGATGACGCTGGCACGAGGCTGCCCGTCGACCGGATGGATGTACTGCCTGGGGGCGGCGCACGCGCTGGTGGCCGCCACGCTGTTCGAGGAGCGGGCGCAGGCGGAGTTCTTCGGCGCGGGCGACTTCATCTGCCCGGCCGTGGTCGCCGCCACCGGCACCGCCGAGCGCGCGGACGACGGGCACTGGGTGGTCAACGGCACCTGGGCGTACTGCTCGGGCGCGCCGTACGCCACGCACTTCATAGGGCACGCGCTCGTGGCGGGCGAGCAGGGACAGCCGCCGCGTCCCCTCATGTTCCTCATCCCGCGCGACCGGTTGCGGGTGCTGGACGACTGGGGCCGGCAGCTCGGCCTCAAGGGCAGCGGGTCGCACAGCATCACCGTCGAGAACGCGCGGATTCCCGACCACTTCGTCCTGGACGCGACCCACCTCAGCGACGTGACCGTCACCGGCGGGACCCCCGGTCTCACCCTGCACGGCAACCCCCAGTACGGCGGTGCCCCGCTCAGCTCCATGGCCGTCGAGGGCGCGGCGCTGGCGGTCGGGATGGCCCAGGGGGCCCTCGACGTCTACGAGGAGCTGGTGCGCACCAAGCAGACGCTCACCCCGCCCATCGTCACGCGCGCCGACAGCCCCGACTACCAGCTCTGGTACGGCAAGGCGTTCGGCATGGTCGCCGCCGCCGAGGCGATGGTGCTGAGCGCCATCCAGCAGTGGGACGACCTGTGCGCGCGGGGCCCGGCGGCCTTCACGGTGGAGGAGGACTTCCGGATCGCCATGATCTGCCGCGAGTCGGCCGCACTGGCGTGGCGGGCGGTCGAGGAGGTCATCCAGCCGACGGCGGGATCGGGCGCGGTCCGCGCGGGGGAGCGTCTCGAACGCATCTGGCGTGACCTGTCGACGGGGCACAGCCATGCCGGATTCGCGGTGCTCCTCACCACGACGATCAACCGCGCCCTCGCCCAGATCAGGCTCGGACGGCAGGCCGCCGAACACTGACCGGCCCTGAAGAACCGGGTCTCCACGTTTAAGGAGTTTCGATGAGCAATGACGCCACGACCCGTGCGGTGGTGCTGGGCGGGAGCATCGCCGGGCTGTTCGCAGCCAGGGTGCTCTCCGACGCCTACGACGAGGTGCTCGTCGTGGACCGCGACGTGCTGGTGGGGGTGAGCGAGCCGCGGCGCAGCCGCCCCCAGGGGCGCCACATCAACGCCATGCACTGCCGCGGGCGGATGGTGCTGGAGGAGCTGTTCCCCGGCATCACCGAGAAGATGATCGCCGACGGCTGCCCGAGCGGGGACATGGCGGGCGACGTGCGCTGGTACTTCAACGGCAGGCGGGCCAGGCCGAAGGACATCGGCTTCCTGGCGGTGCCCGCCACCGCGCCGGTCATGGAGCACTACATCCGCGAGCGGACGCAGGCCCTGCCCAACGTGAGGTTCGTCGAGCGGCGCGACATCGTCGGCCTGGTGACGACGGCGGATCGCAGTCGCGTCACCGGCGTGCGCGTCCAGGAACCGGGTGACAACCAGAACGAGGAGGTCATCGACGCGGACCTGGTCGTCGACGCCACCGGTCGTGGCTCGCGCACTCCGGTCTGGCTGGAGAACCTCGGCTACCCGCGGGTCCGGGAGGAGCGGACGAAGATCGGCCTGGGCTACGTGACCCAGCACTACCGGCTGAACGCCGATCCCTGGAAGGGGGACCTGGCGATCATCCCGGTCGCGTCCCCCCAGGTGCCACGTGGCGCGATCTTCACCAAGACCGACGGCGGCAAGGTCGAGCTGACCGTCTACGGCCTGCTCGGCGACCACCCGCCGACCGACCAGGAGGGCTTCTACGCCTTCGTCAAGTCGCTGGCGGTCCCGGACATCCACGACGCCCTGCGGCACGCCGAGCCGATCGACGAGCCGGTCGCCTTCCGTTTCCCGACCACTCTCCGGCGCCGCTACGAGGACATGACCCGCTTCCCCGACGGCCTGCTGGTCACCGGTGACGCCGTGACGTGCTTCAACCCGGTCTACGCCCAGGGGATGAGCGTCGCGGCGGTCTCGGCCCTCGTCATACGCCAGCACCTGCACACCGGTGCCGCCCCGCAGCCCCTGCAGTACTTCCGCGACCTCGCCCAGGAGGTCATCGACCCGCCGTGGGAGATGACGCACACCGTGGACCTGGGTTTTCCCGGCGTCCCCGGGCAGCGCACGCCGAAGGTCCGGGTGGCCCAGGCCTACCTGAGGCTGGTGCAGGCGGCCACGACGGTGGACGGCGAGGTCACGGGCGCCTACATGCGGGCCGCGGGCATGGTGGACCGTCCGGAGGCGCTCATGCGGCCTCGCATGGTCCTGCGCGTGCTGCGCAACCAGCCGCTGGTCCGGGCGCTCCTCTCCGCGCGCGGGAGGAACCGCGCCGTCGTCCCGGCGGGCGAGAGATGACCTCCCGGTGACCGGGACACCGCGGGCGGGGACACCGGCCGCGCCCGCCGTCCCCCCCGGGCGGGCCACGGGAGTGCGGAAGATCCACGTATTCAGGGAGAGCCGATGACCGATCGTGAGGATGCCTCCGCCGGCCCCGCGCGGGCGCGGCCGAAGACGCGCCCGCTGACGGGCGAGGAGTACATCGAGAGCCTGCGCGGCGACCGCGAGATCTACCTCTACGGAGACCGCGTCAAGGACGTCACCGCGCATCCGGCGTTCCGCAACCCGGTCCGGATGACGGCGCGGCTGTACGACGCGCTGCACGATCCGGAGACGCGCGGCGTGCTGACCGCCCCGACCGACACCGGCGGCGACGGTTACACGCACCGGTTCTTCACCACGCCGCGCAGCGTCGAGGACCTCGTCGCCGACCAGCGGGCCATCGCGGCCTGGGCGCGGATGAGCTACGGCTGGATGGGGCGCAGCCCGGACTACAAGGCCTCCTTCCTCGGCACGCTCGGCGCCAACGCCGACTTCTACGAGCCGTTCGCGGACAACGCGCGGCGTTGGTACGCCGAGTCGCAGGAGAAGGTCCTGTACTGGAACCACGCGATCGTGCACCCTCCGGTCGACCGCAACAGGCCTCCCGACGAGGTCGCGGACGTCTTCATCCGTGTGGAGAAGGAGACCGACGGGGGCCTGATCGTCAGCGGGGCGAAGGTCGTCGCCACCGGCTCGGCGCTGGCGCACTACAACTTCATCGCCCACTACGGCCTGCCGATCAAGAAACGGGAGTTCGCGCTGATCGCGACGGTGCCGATGGGCGCGCCCGGGGTCAAGCTGATCTGCCGCCCGTCCTACACCGCCATGGCGGCGGTCATGGGCAGCCCGTTCGACCACCCGCTGTCGTCGCGGCTGGACGAGAACGACACCATCCTGGTGATGGACAAGGTGTTCGTCCCCTGGGAGAACGTGTTCGTCTACGGGGACCTGGGCAAGGTCCAGATGTTCACCGGCCGTTCGGGGTTCGTCGAGCGGTTCACCTTCCACGGGTGCACCCGCCTGGCGGTGAAACTGGAGTTCCTGGCCGGTCTGCTGGCCAAGGCCCTGGAGATCACCGGCACCCAGGACTTCCGCGGCGTGCAGAGCAGGCTCGGCGAGGTCCTGGCGTGGCGCAACCTGTTCTGGGCGCTGTCGGACGCGGCCGCGCGCAACCCCGTCGAGTGGCGCAACGGCGCGCTGCTCCCCAACCCCGCCTACGGGCTGGCCTATCGGTGGTTCATGCAGCTCGGCTACCCGAGGATCAGGGAGATCGTGCTGCAGGACGTGGCCAGCGGGCTGATCTACGTCAACTCCAGCGCCGACGACTTCAGGAACCCCGACGTCCGGCCGTATCTGGACAGGTTCGTCCGCGGATCCAACGGCGTCGAGGCCGTCGAGCGGGTGAAGCTGATGAAGCTGCTGTGGGACGCGGTCGGCACGGAGTTCGGCGGACGGCACGAGCTGTACGAGCGCAACTACTCGGGCAACCACGAGAGCACCCGGGTCGAGCTGCTGTTCGCGCAGCTCGCGGGTGGTGAGCTCGACGGCTTCAAGGCCTTCGCCGACCGGTGCCTGGACGAGTACGACCTGGACGGCTGGACGGTGCCCGACCTCGCCTCGTTCGAGGACATGCGCAAGGCCACCAGGGGCCTGTTCCAGTGACGGAAAGGGTGAGGGCGGGCCGATCGGCCCGCCCTCACCCTTTTCACGGGACGTCCCGGCGCCCCCGCGCCGGGCACGGTCAGTAGCCGGGCAAGGTCAGTAGGTGACGACGGCGCGGAAGCGGACGCCGCCGTCGGCCGCCCTGGTGACGGCGTGGCCGATCTCCTCCTTGGCGAAGGTCTCGACCACGGGGGTGACGGCGCCGCGGGCGGCGAGGTCGAGCGCCTCCGCGAGGTGGTTCAGGCCGTTGTGGGTCGCGCCGACGATCCGGTGGCGGTGTGACCAGATCGGGGGGAAGGGCGGGAGGGTGAAGCGGCTGGTGGGGTCGATCGTGGCCAGGACCATGCGGCCCTCGGGGCGGATGCCCTGGAGGGTGGCTGCGGCGGCCTCGTTGGAGATGCCGGTGACCAGGATGACGTCGGCGCCGCCCGCCTCGCGGAGTTCCCCGCCGTCGGCCACGACGATGTCCGCGCCGAGTTTGCGGGCGTAGTCCTGCTTGTCGGGGGTGCCGGTGACGGCGACGGTCTCGAATCCGCAGGCCCGGGAGAACTGCAGCGCCAGGTGCCCGAGGCCGCCGACACCCAGTACGGCGACGCGCTCGTGGGGCCGGGGACACCCGGCGCGCAGGGCCGACCAGGCGGTGTAGCCGGCGCACAGCATCGGGGCGGCCATCTCGTAGGAGAGCCGCTCGGGCAGGAGCACCGTGCTGGCGGCGGCCACGGCGACGTATTCGGCGTGCCCGCCCTGCGAGGTCATCCCGGTCATCACGGGTTTGGCGCAGTTCATCGCCGACTGCCCGGTGAGCGGGAGGTTCAGCCTGCAGTAGGCGCACCGCCCGCAGGTGCTCTGGACCCAGGTGGTGCCGACGCGGTCACCGACCTCGCGGGTGGTGACGCCGGGGCCGAGCTCGACGACCTCGCCGGCCGCCTCGTGCCCGGTGATCACCGGATCGAGCGCGGGGAAGCCGAAGACCCCCCGGGTGAGCCAGATGTCGTTGTGGCAGATCCCGCAGGCGTGCACCCTGACGAGCACCTCGCCGGGACCCGGCCGAGGGGTGGGGACCTCGCGGATCTCCCATGTGCCGTTGACCTCGGGAACGACGGCTGCCTTCATCGGCTGTCTGATCCTTCCGCGTGACGGGATGGGGCCGGGTCCGGAGAGGGAGAGGGCGGGCCCGCCGTACCGGGAACCGCCGTGTCCGCCGGAGCGCCGCCGGGGTGCCGCCAGGGTGCGCGGTCCGGCCCGCCTCCCGGCACGCCGGGCCGAAAGCGGCGTCAGCCTCAGTCTCGTACCGCCCGTGCCGCGATGCTTCTCCTGGATTGCGACCTTTGTCTGATCGGACCGGGACGGGAGATGCCGGGATTGTCTAACGTGGCCGGTATGTACGCCCACCTTGACGACGACCTGCGCCACCTGCCCGAGCTGCTGGAGGCCACCCGGGCGTACGCCGTGCGGATCCTGCGCGGCCTGGACGAACGACCGGTCGCCCGGCCACCGGCCCGGCCCCGCCCGGTGGCGCTGCCCGAGCGCGGCACCGGCCTGGCCGGGGCGATGGAGGAGTTCGCCCGGCGCTGGGAACCGGGATTCTCCGGCAGCGCGGGCCCCCGCTACCTGGGCTTCGTCACCGGTGGCGCCACCCCGGCCGCGCTGGCGGGCGACTGGCTGACCGGCACCCTCGACCAGAACCCCACCTCGGCCCTCGACTCCGGCGCCCCCGACCTCGAACGCGAGACCCTCGCCTGGCTGCGCGAGCTGTTCGGCCTGCCCGCCGGATACGAGGGGGCCTTCGTCAGCGGCGCGACGATGTCGAACCTCACCGGTCTGGCGATCGCCCGCGAATGGCTGGGCGAACGGCACGGCGTCTCGGTGTCCGACCAGGGGGCGGCCGCGCTCGGCCCGGTGCGGGTGCTGTCCGGCAGCCCGCACTCCAGCATCGGCAAGGCGCTGTCGATCCTGGGGCTGGGACGTACGGCGCTGCACCCGGTCGAGCTCCTGCCCGGCAGGGAGGCGGTCGACGTCGCCAGGCTCGCCGACGCGCTGGCCGCGCTCGACGGGCGACCGGCGATCGTGGTGGCCAACGCGGGAACGGTGAACACGGTCGACTTCGACGACCTGCGCGCGATCATCGGGCTGCGGGAGCGGTACCCGTTCTGGCTGCACGTGGACGCCGCCTTCGGGGCGTTCGCCGTCCTCTCCCCGGAGCACGCCCACCTGCTCGACGGCCTCGCCGAGGCCGACTCGGTCTGTGTGGACCTGCACAAGTGGCTCAACGTCCCCTACGACGCCGCGGTGCAGTTCACCAGGCACCGCGACCTGCAGGCCGGAGTCTTCCAGAACGCCGCCGCCTACCTGGGCACGCTCGGCGAGAACCCGGACTTCATCCACCTCACCCCGGAGAACTCCCGCCGCCTTCGCGGGCTCCCCGCCTGGTTCACGCTGGCGGCCTATGGACGCGAGGGACACGCGGAGATCGTCCGGCGTGACATCGCCCTGGCGGCCCGGCTCGGCGAGCTGATCGAGGCGATGCCCGCCTACCGGCTGCTGGCCCCGGTCCGGCTCAACGTGGTGTGCTTCACCCTGGCCGACGCCCCGGGGCGCGTCGGCGAGCTGGCCGATGCGATCACCGCCTCCGGAGAGGCGTTCCTCACCCCCACCGTGTACGGCGGCCTGCCCGCGCTCCGCGCCGCGTTCAGCAACTGGCGCACCACCGGCGCCGACGTCGAACGCGTGGCCCGGGTCCTGGCGGAGTTCGTCTGAGAACCGGGAGGCGGCGTGTCAGCCGCCGGACGTCTCCGCCTCCCGAAGCGTCCTCCGGACGTCCCCGCCTCCCGAAGCGTCCTCAGGCTCTGCCGGCGTGCGACTCTCTGCCGGTGATGCGGTGCCGTATCCCGTCGTGTCCGATCTGACGTCGCGCGTCGTGGCGCGGAGGGCACGGACATGACAAGCCGCGATCGTCTCCGGCCGTCACGCCCGCCGCGAACATCACAACGGCCGGTCGTCATTCGCGACGATCTTCGCCTAGGGTGGAGATCGGGTTAACGGCAGGCAGGCGTTAACACCACGCCACGTCGCCGACGATCCGGTCGCTCCCATCCCGAGCCCGGCGAGTCGGCGGTGCCCCCGGAGACACGGCGCTCGCGACGATCGCGCCGGTCCCCCCTTCCGGCCGCCGCGCGGTCGTGACCATCCCGGTTTCCCCCTTGGAGGTTCGGCAGGTGTCGGCGTCGGCTCAGCCTGTCTCACGTCCCCCGGTGGCGCGGCGGCCGAGTGCCGCGAAGCCACGGTGGCACGCGTGGTTCGCCGGATACGCGGGTCTCACCGCGATCGGGGCCGCCGTCGCGGTCATGCTGGCCATCGCCGTGCTCGGGCCGTCCGCGGCGGTTCCCGACCTCGGCGGCGGTGGCCTGCCCTGGTCCCTGCGGACCGCCCCCTCCGACACCCTGGTGCTCCGGCTGAGCTGGGGGGCCGTCATCGCCGGTGGGCTGGGGGTGGGCGCCGGGCTGTACGGGCTGCGCCGGAGGTGGCGGCCCCCGGTGGGGCTCCTCGCCGCCGGCGCGGTGATCGCCGTCCTCGCCCTCACGCTCGTGCCCCCCGCCGGATCGACGGACGTGCTCAACTACGCGATCTACGGGCGCATCGCCGCCCTCGGGCACGACCCGTACGTGACACCCCCCGCGTGGCTGCACCGGATAGGCGACCCGGTCGGTGAGTTCGCCCCGCTGGCCTGGCGTAACACCCCTTCGGTCTACGGGCCGCTGGCCACGTGGGCGCAGATGGCCGCCTCCCTGCTGGGCGGCGGGTCGATGGCCGGCACCGTGCTCGCCCTCAAGGCCATGACCGGGCTGACCTTCCTGCTGTCGGCGTTCATGCTCGACCGGCTGGCCGGGCCGGACCCCGAGCGGCGGGCCCGCGTCCACCTGCTGTGGAGCCTCAACCCGCTGATGCTGTGGCACGTGGTGCTGGGCGGCCACATCGACGGCCTGGGGGTGGTGTTCCTCGTCGCGGCGCTCGTCGTCCTGCGCGGGAGCGGCGTGTTCAGGGGACTGGCGGCGGGGGCCCTGCTCGCCGCGGCGGTCGCCGTCAAGGCACCGTTCGTCCTGGCCGGGGCAGGCCTGGTCTGGGCGGCCCGCCGCTCGGTGGTCACCCTGTCGGCCATGTGCATGGGCCTGTTCGCGGCGCTGGTCACGATGTACGCGACCCAGGGGCCCGAGGCCCTGGGAAACGTGGCGGGCAAGATCGGGGCCCGCTCGCTGGCGGATCCCTGGCGGGTGATCACCGACGCGCTGGGCATGGGGACGGAACCGTCCCTGCTGGAGGGCCAGCTCGCCCTCGGCGCCGCCCTGCTGATCGGGCTCCTGCTCTGCTGGCGCCTCGCCCCGGGACCGTCCGGCCTGGACTCCGTGCGCCCGGCGCTGGCCTGGTGCCTGTGCTGGCTGCTCACCTCACCGGTGCAGCACCCCTGGTACGACGCCCTGCTGTTCCCCCTGCTGGCCCTCATGCCGGCCGGCCGCCTCGACGGGCTGCTGATTGTCAGGGGGGTCGTGACGAGCCTCATCTACCTGCCCGGCGCCGTCGGCCTGCTCTCTCTCCAGCCCACCCCGTTCATCACCTGGATCGCCGAGACCTACCGTCCCTGGCTCGCCCCGCTGGCCGGCGTCCTCGTCATCGTCTGCGTCGTCGTGCTGAGCCTCGTGGGCGCCCTCCGCCCCCGGGCACCGGCCTCGGCCTCCGCGCGGGAATGATCCCGGCCGGATCCGCGGCGGGCGGTTTTCCGCCGTTTTTCACCCGTCTTTCACCGTCGATACCGCATACGGCCCCGCGACCGGGGAACCGGTTCATAGGCAACCGGCCGGACCGATCCACCGACACGAGGGACGACTGACATGCGGCTCAGCCTCGCCACCGAACCCGCCTCCGCCGACCGGCCCAACGAGGACTTCGTCGGGGTCACCTCCGGCGCGGTGGTCCTGCTGGACGGGGCCGGGGTGCCGGCAGGCATGGGATCGGGCTGTTCACACGGCGTCGCCTGGTACGCCCGCACGCTCGGCTCCACCCTGCTGGCCGCGGTGACCCAGAGAGCCGACCCGCTGGCCGACCTTCTCGCCAACTCGATCAAGACGGTCGTCTCACTGCACGACTTCACCTGCGACCTGTCCCACCCCGGATCCCCCTCGGCCACGGTCGCGATGCTGCGCCGTACGGACGACAGCCTGGAATGGCTGGTGCTGTCCGACTCCGTCGTCGTCCTCGACACCGGTGACGCGGAGCCGACGGTGGTCTGCGACGACCGGGTGGAGCGGATCGGAGCGCGTTACCGGGCGGAGCTGAAGGGGGGCCTGTGGAGCGGAGGCCCCGAGGACGCCGAGGCGTTCCGCCGCTACATCGACATCATGCGCGGCCACCGCAACCGCGACGGCGGTTTCTGGGTCGCCTCCGTCGACCCGCTCGCGGGCGAACAGGCCCTCACCGGCGCCCTCCCGGCGGACCGGGTACGGGCGGTGGCGCTGCTGAGCGACGGCGCCTCCCGGCTCGTCGACCTGTTCGGCCTGGCCACCTGGCGGCAGGTCCTCGACCTCCTCGAACACGACGGCCCCCGGGAGCTGATCGGCCGGGTCCGCGAGGCCGAGCGCGGCGACCCGGACGGCTCCCGGTGGCCTCGCGGGAAGGCGCTCGACGACGCCACGGCCGTCTACGGCCGTCTCTGACCGCCTACTCCACCCACCACCAGCGACAGGTACCTCATCCACCACGGTACGGCCGGTGCCCGGGCCGTCATCGGTACACGGCGACGGCGGCCTCGTTGACGAGTGTCTCGACGATGCCGACGACCTCCCGCACCACGGGGGAGTGCCCGTCGGCGATGGCGCGCAGGTGGCCGATCAGCTGAGCCGACGGCCGGCCGAGGTAGAGCTCCGCCTCCACCCGCAGCACGCCGACCAGGCCGCACAGCGCGGCGCACCGCGCGTCCGGCTGCTCCCTGCCCTCGGCGGCGGCGCGCACCCCGGAACACGCCCGGACGATCGAGGTGATGTCGGCGACCTGGTAGCGGGTCTGCGGCAGCACGCCCATGCGGCGTTTGGTCACCCGGAGGAGGACGTCCGCGGCCACCAGGTCCTCCCGGGTGCGGTCGTAGACGTTCTCGGCGGCCTTCTTGATCCAGAACTTGACGTCCACGGTCGAACGATCCCCCGGGACCAGTGCGACGAAGCCGTCGGTGGCCGTGTCCCCGAGGGGAGTCCGGTCGCGGACACCGCCCTGACCCCGGGCGACGGCGACGCGGTCGCTCAGGGCCAGTTCGAGCAGCACGGCTCCGGAGAGCCCGAGGGCCATCGAGGACTGATGGATCAGGGGCCTGCCGGACTGGTCGTGGGCGATGAGGTACAGCTCCTGGTGGAGCGGCAGCCGGGTCATGGCGGCGGATGTCCTTTACTGCGGGCGTCCCGATCTGGCGGACGGCGGGCGTAGGCGGCCCCCGATGACGGGGCGGGACCCGCGCGGCCGGCCCGGCAGGTCCCGCGGACCGCGTACGGTGCCGCTCACGTCGATCTCTCCGTGGTTCCCGGCACAGGGACCTCCGGCGCGCCGAGGTCCGGCAGCGTGGGCCAGCGGCCCGCGACGTACATGCCCGCCAGGACCAGGGCGCCGGCGCCGATCCAGAGCAGGCCCACCGTCTGCGCCATGACGTTGGCGTTGATCACCACGAAGATGAGGATCGCCATCCCGATCAACGGCACGGCCAGGTGCGACCAGAGGTCGGCCGACCGCCGGCGGACCACGTAGTGCACGATGACGGACAGGTGCAGGACCACGAAGGCGACCAGCGCGCCCATGTTGACCAGGCTTCCGAGCAGGTCGATGCCGTCCTCGCGGCTGGACATCCACAGCCCGAGCACGACGGACAGCCCGGCGACGAGCAGGGTGGCGTTGGCCGGCACGGAGTGCTTGACCGACACCTTGGCGAGGAAGGACGGCAGCTGCCGGTCGCGCGCCATCGCGAAGAGCAGGCGGGACACGGCGACCTGGGCGACCATGGTGTCGGCCAGCCCCCAGGAGAGCGCGGTCGCGGTCGACGCGATGCGCGAGAGCCACTCGCCGCCGGCGACGGTGGCCGCGTCGTAGAACGCGGTGCCGGAATCGTGGGCCAGCAGGCCGGCGGGGTCGGGCACCAGCAGGGCGGCGACCCAGACCTGAACGATGAACAGCACACCGGCCAGGATCAGGGCCAGGCGCATCGCCCTGCCCACCTGGGCCGAGCCGCCGGTGGACTCCTCGACCAGCAGGCTGATCCCGTCGAACCCGAGGAAGGACAGGACCGCGACGGAGACCGCGCCGAACACCAGCGGCCAGGAGAAGGTGTCCGCGTTGAACAGCGGCGAGATGCTGAACCCCTGCCCCTTGCCCTGCATGAGGGCCCAGACACCGGCCGTGAGGAACAGGGCGAGGACGACCAGCTCGGCGATGATCAGTGCCTTGGTGAGCCTGACCGTCATCCGGATGCCCCGCAGGTTGATCACGGTGTTGACGGTCACGAAGACGAGCAGCCACATCCACACCGGAACCTCGGGCACGGTGTCGTGCATGGCGACCGAGGCGACCAGGTACAGCAGGCAGGGGGCGAGGAAGTAGTCGAGCATCACCGCCCATCCGGTCATGAAGCCGACCGGTGCGGCGATGCCACGTCCGGCGTAGGTGTAGACCGAGCCGGACAGCGGGAACGCCTTGACCATCTGCGCGTAGGAGGCGGCGGTGAACAGCAGCGCGATCATTCCGATGAGGTAGGCCAGGACCGGCATGCCGCCCGAGCGGGAGTAGACCAGGCCGAAGATCGCGAACGGGGCGATCGGCACCATGAGGATCAGGCTGTAGAACACCAGGTCGGCCAGCCCGACCCCACGCCGTAATTCCTGCCGGTAGCCGAACCGTTCGATGCTCTCCTGCGGCTGCACGACAGCCTCCCATATCGTCATCTGTCAATGTGCGGAGCACGCCCGTCTGTCCGGATGGGAATACGGACAGTGGCGAAGTGTGCCTGGTGATCCTTCCGTAACGCACGGTATGTCGCAAGCGGCAAAGTTATGTCCGTATATGTCAACTCGGAGTGGCGGCCGCCTCCCGTCAAGTTCTCTCCCGGATGCCCGCTCGAACCGGCGACCGAGGCCGGCGCCGTGCTCGGGATCACGACCCGGGACGCCGTGATCCTCGGGCAGGGGATTCAGGTGATCTGTTTCGGCGGAGCCGGACAGGTTTCGGACAGCCCGTTCGCGCGGAACCGGAATCACCGGGCCGTGCCCGGGGGAGGGCGGGACGGGCGGTGTCCGGGTTCGCGGGCGGAGGCGCGCGGTGTTCAGGGTTCGCGGGCGAAGGCGCGCGGTGTCCGGGGTTCGCGGGCGGAGGCGCGCGGTGTCCGGGCGTGACGGGGTGGGGCCTGGGGATCGCCGGGCCGGGCCCCGGGGATCAGGGAGCCGGTCTGAGAGCCAGGTCGAACCAAACGCCCACTTCGTCGCTCAGGCGGAGCGCGCCGAACAGGGCGGAGTAGGGCTTGATGCCCCACCGGCTCTGCACGATCGTGACGGAGCCCCGTACGCGGCCCTCGGCCAGCAGGCCCTCGATCGTGACGGGACGGGTGACTCCGGCGAGGGTGAGGTCGCCCTCGACGCGGAACGACTCAGCGGTGCCGCTCACCCCTGCCGAGCGGAACGTGATCGTCGGGTGCCGGGCCGTGCCCAGGACCTTCTCCCGGATGTTCTTCGCGATCTCCCCGCGATCGGAGTCGCTGAGCGGTTTGACGCCGCCGGTTCCCTCGCGCACCTCCAGCGACGCGGCGTCCACCTCGACGGTCACCGAGGAGCGCGCCGGGTCGGCGACGTCGATGATCGCCTCACCGTGCCAGTCGGCCGGTTCCAGCGTGAGGTCGTGCCCGGCCTTCGCGCCCAGCCCGGTGCGGGTCGTCCGCACCAGCAGCCGGCCGCTCTCCGGACCCAGCGGATATGTGCCGGTGGCGATGTCCACCCCTCCAGGCTAACCCGCCCTCTCGCGCGGCCTCCAGCCGGGCGCGTACCGGTGCCGGGGGCCGTGACCGGGGCGGGTGCCCGGCGGTACGGAAATCCCCCGGGCGATCGCGGTGAGGCCCTCACCGGACACCGGGGCGGGCGGTCAGGACGCCAGCAGGGCCTCCAGCGCGCGGAAGTCGTTCTCGGCGCCGCTGCCGACGAAGGTGTTGCGCCAGTCGCCGAAGAAGTTGGGGAACGCGGTCCTGATGTAGAGCCGGTGCGCGGGGAGCAGCGTCTGGATCTGGCCGCGCAGCGCGTTCAGCTCCACGCCGTACCCCGCGTAGGGAACGGCCAGGTTCCGCGTGTTCTGGCTGGTCGACCAGGTCTGGTAGCAGCGGCGGAAGAGCTGGTCGAGACCGGCGACGACGTCGTGGGCCGGGACGAGCTGTGCCCTGCCGGCCAGTTCCTGCGCGACGCTGCCGGGCTTGGCGACGACCGTCCTGGCCGGGTCGGTCGCGAGCGGCGGCGAGTAGACGACGGGCCCGGCCCGCACCACCAGCGTGCGGTCGGCCGGATACGCCTTGGCGGCCAGGAGATACTGACGCAGCTGGTCGTAGGTGATCTCCTGTTCGATCGGCCCGGTGGTCATCTTCCGGACCCACTCGCCGATGCTCGTCGGCCCGTCGGACACCGAGGGGTCCAGCAGCACCGGTTCGGGCTTCTTCTCGCCCGAGGGGATGTAGACGATGGGGGCCACGTGGTACCACCACTCCACCTGGAGGCGTTCGCCGAAACCGGGCTGGTCGCCGCCGTGAGGGGTGTTGAGACGCAGCCCGCCCGCCGCGATGGCGAACACCTTGTCCACCTGGTAGCCCGAGAGGGCGAGCAGGTTCGTCATGAGCTCGGCGCGGGCGAAGCACCCGTCGGCCGGATACCGGTACGGGATCGGGGTCGGCACGCCGCTGGGCGGGGTGAAGCGCGCCTCGCGCAACGCCGCG
The DNA here is from genome assembly GCF_040683035.1 of Streptosporangium sp. NPDC051022. Classification (NCBI taxonomy): domain Bacteria; kingdom Bacillati; phylum Actinomycetota; class Actinomycetes; order Streptosporangiales; family Streptosporangiaceae; genus Streptosporangium; species Streptosporangium sp. NPDC051022. Next base: position 207,971 of record NZ_JBFBCF010000008.1, read on the forward strand.
AACAGCGCGAGCAGTTCGTCCTCGGCGGCCAGGAGGCCGCTCGGCACCGTGACGAGGTCGGTCTCCCGCACCCAGCCCTGCCTGCCGGTTTCGGGGCCCTCCAGCAGGCGGATCCGCCGCCAGCCCGGCGGCGCCTCGAAGACGAACACCCGGACCGTGGTGCGGACCTGGGTCACGGGCGCCGCCGGGCCGATGGCCGGGGCGGGATGGACCGCCACCGGCGATCCCGTCGTGCCGCGGATCTCGTAGGTCATTGTTGTGTTCCGTTCCTCACTGAAGGGGGAGAAGGGGCATGAAAAGGCGGGCGGGCGCGGAGGCCGCCCCTGCCGGTCAGCTGCTCATCTCGGCCTCGTCGCCGCTTCCGCCCCCGTCGCCCTCACTCATCTCGCCGCCCCCCTGACCCTCCGAGTCCTCGGATTCCGAGTCGTCCATGTCGTCGTCGAAGGCGGAGCCGGCGAACGGGTCGGGGGGAAAGCCCTTGAGCCTCGCCGCGGCGATCTTGTTGGCCGCGATGAAACGCCGGTACACGCTCAGAGCCGCCAGGTCGGCGGGTTTCCACCCGGTGGCGCGCGGCAGGAAGGGGAAGCCGGGATAGAGGTCGATCACCTCGACGGTCTCCTGGCAGAGCCGCAGCACCTCCCGGCGCTCGGCGGTACCGGCCCCGCTGCCGGGGAGCCTGCCGACGGCCGTCTCGTACGGCACCAGCCGCGCCGTCAGCGCCCCCAGCCAGTGGTCGGTGGACCTCTCCTTCGGATTGGCCGACGCCAGGCCCCTGGACCAGGCGAACACCTTGCGCGCGTCCGCCAGGAACACGTCCCAGTCGGGATGGTGGACGCCGACCGCCCGCAGCTCCACGGGCACGCCCCGCCCTGTCTTCGGGTCGGGGTCGGCGGGGCTGTGCACCGACGGGTCGAGCCCGGTCTCGTTCATGCCGCCGAACACGCGTGCCTGGGCCACGACGGCACCGTGCCCGAACGCCGACATCACGTAGTCCTTGATCGTGATCTTCGGCAGGGAGTCCAGCTTGCGGGAGTCGTCGTCGTTGAACGCCCCGATGATGTCGTCGCCCATCTTCTCCCACACGAGCGCGGCCTTGCCCTTGAGCGCGCTCCGCACATCGGGGTGCAGCCCGTTGAAGACGGTCTGCAGCGGCACCCGGGACAGCGCCGCCACGAAGTTCTTCGGCTGCGAGACGACGGTCCCGCCGGGGCTGTTCTCCACGATGTCCGCGAAGGCGGCGGCCTGGACGAAGACGAGGGCCAGGAAACCGACCAGCTCGTCCACCTGGTCGGACTTCACCGCTCCCGTGGGGAGCAGCTTGGCGAGCTTCTTCGCCACGGCTTCGGCCTTGGCGGCGTGCTCGACGATGTTGTTCCCCTTGGCCGCCTGGCGGGTCAGCTTCGCGAGCTGGGTCAGCGCGGGCGCGAGCCGGTCCGGCGGGATGCCGATCGTGTAGTGGATCAGCAGCTGGTACCCGGCCGGGACCTTGACGGTCTGCGGGGCCACCAGCGCCTCGCACACGTGCTTGAGCTGGTAGGTCTTCACCGCGGCGGAGTCGATCCTGGCGGTCAGGAACTCGGTGTACCGTTTCGTGGACTTTGCGCTGATCAGGGTTTTCAGCAGTTCGTCGGTGGTCTGTTCGTAGAGGTCGTCGACGAGCGAGTCCAGAATGGCCAGGCGCGCCTCCAGCTCTCCCTTCGCCTCGGTTTCGCTTCCGGCGTGCTGGTCGAAGTGGGCCAGTACGAACTCGGCGTTGGAGTAGGTGGCGTTCTTGGTCGTGGGGTGCAGCCGATAGTCGCTGACCAGTTTTCCCACGAAGGGGAGCTGGAGAATCTCGGTGTCTCCCGCGAAATTCTTCTTGTCCGGGGTGAGCACCGGGCGGGCCACCTCGACCTCCATGCCGAACGCCATGGCGCCTCCTCGCACGTGTGGAAGCCGGAGTCGTCTTCCGCCCCTCTGGCCGCCCTCGATTCGAGGGGGCGTGCCGATTATTGCTGTCAAAACCCCGCGAAATCAATAAATCCGATTTTGGTAGCATAAATTGACAAAGTGGTTGATTGTGAAAAAAGTTCACTTTAAATGGCGGCGCCCTCGGGGGGTCTCGCGCGATTTCGGGTGATGCCCCTTCGGGTGATGCTCCTGGGGGAAATCTGCCTAATTGTGGAGCTGTTGCCGATGGAAGCCCATACGTGTAGATCACGGGGCTGATCGGTGGTCGTCCGCCGTCGGATCCGAAAAAGACGTGAGGATCGGGCGTGCCGCCCCGAGGTGGGAGCCGATGGCCGGGGGAGAGGTGGGAACGGCCGGTGACCCTCTATCCTCCGGATACGGCAGGCGGGATCGCTGAGGTGCGGTTGATGGACGAAGGTGGCGTGGGGCGGCGGGAGCGCAGGAAGCGCGCGACCCGGGCGGCGTTGAGCGAGGCCGCGTTACGGCTGTGCGCCGAGCGGGGGGTGCCGAACGTCACCGCCGAGCAGATCGCCGAGGAGGCCGGGGTCGCGCTGCGGACCTTCTTCAACTACTTCTCCTGCAAGGAGGAGGCCGTGGTCGCGGGCGACGCGGTCATCGCCGAGGCCATCGTCACGGCCTTCAGGGGGCGTCCCGCCGCCGAGCCGGTGCTGGTGGCGTGGCGCGCGGCCGTGCTCGAAGCGGTGGACGAGGACGAGTTGCGCTTCCGCGCCGAGCATCTGCAGGCCCTGCGGGGCGACCCGGCGCTGCTGCCGTACCGTCTCAAGGCCTTCGCCGCGCACGAGCGCGAGCTGGCCGCGGCGGTGTCGGAACGCGCGGGGGTCGCGGACGACGACCTGTATCCGGGGCTGGTGGCGTCGTGCGCGCTGAGCGCGCTGCGGGTGGCCACCCAGCGCTGGCTGAGCGAGTCGGGCCCGCTCGGCGTGCTCATCGACGCGGTGGTGGCCCAGCTCGACGCCGGGCTGGGCGCACCGTTCGACCGTTCTCGGGACTGAGGCGGGGTCAGGCCTGGCCGGGGGCGTCCCAGGCGACCGGCAGGGAGTGCACGCCGTACACGAACATGTTGTCGCGCATCGGTACCTCCTCCGGGCGGCAGGCCAGCCGCAGGTGCGGGAAGCGGCGCGCCAGCGCGGGCAGGGCGACGCTCAGCTCCGCGCGGGCGAGCTGCTGCCCGAGACACTGGTGGATGCCGTACCCGAAGCCCAGGTGCGGGTTGCGCTCGCGGGTGAGATCGAGGGCGGCCGGATCCTCCCAGTGGGTGGGGTCCCGGTTGATCTGCGGCGTCGAGATCATCACCGTGCCGCCCTCCGGAATCCGCTCACCGCCGACCGTCACCTCCTCGGTGGCGATGCGGAGGGGGCCCATGTGGACGATCGGGACGTAACGCAGCAGTTCCTCGACGGCCCTGTCGGCCACCTCGGGGTCGTGGCGCAGCAGCTCCAGCTGGTCGGGGTGCTCCAGCAGGGCGAAGACAGCCAGACCGATCGTGTTGGCCGTGGTCTCGTGCCCGGCGGCGAGCAGCAGGTTCGCGATGCCGACCAGCTCGTCGTCGGTGAGCTCCCCGGCGTGGTCGCCGTGGATCAGCCCGGAGATCAGGCCGTCGTCGGGCTGGGCGTGTTTGGCCGCCACCAGGTCGTGCATGAACTGCCGCATCTCGTCGCGGACCCGCAGTACCTCCTCCAGCGGTGTGTCCATGCGGAGGACGGTGGCCGTGCGGCGCTGGAAGTCGGCGCGGGACTCGTACGGGACGCCGAGCAGCTCGCAGATCACCAGGGACGGCACGGGCAGGGCGAACGCGCTGATCAGCTCGGCCGAGGTGCCCGCGGCCTCCATCGCGTCCAGGTGGGCGTCGACGATCTCGGTGATGCGCGGGACGAGCGCGCGCATCCGGCGCAGGGTGAACTGGCCGACGACGGCCTTGCGCAGGCGGGTGTGCTCCGGCGGGTCCATGGCCACGAACTGCCCGGCCCTGGCACGCGCGCTGAACAGCTTCTCGCGCATCTCCTCGGGGACCGCGAGCAGGGAGTTGCGCCGGTTGAACCGGTCGGCGCTGAACCGGGGGTCGGACATCACGGCACGGGCCTCGTCCATGCCGGTGACCACCCATATCTTCTCGCCGGTGTCCAGGGTCACCTGGCCGACCGGCGCCTCGGCGTGCATCCCGGCCAGCGCCTGGGGCGGGTCGAAGGGGCACCGCCTGGCCGTCAGCTCGGCGGGCAGCCGCACTCGCAACGTGGCCTGATCGGACGGGGAAGATCGCTCGGCGCGGGGAACCTCGGCTGTAGAACGAGTCATCAGCGCTCCTGTGGTGGATCACAGTGGATGGTGCGTCCTCTTCCGACCATACCCAGACTTGCACGCCATGCAACTTTGACTTTTTCTCCCCGTCGACAACGATGTCAGCCCGGCTCCGTGCCACCGGACCTTTCTGTCATCGGATCTCTCGGTCACCGGACTTTCCCGCCGTCGCCGGTACCCGTACCCGTGCCGGTGCCGGTGCCGTGGATCGGCGGGCGGAGACGGGGGCCGGATCGGCGCGTCGCCGATCTCGGATAACGCCGTTCCGTTGATGGATTCACCGCCTCTGCACCATACTGGCCCGACGTTTATCTCTGGCCTGCGGCCCGGACGTGGCGCGTGATCGCGCGGCACGGACGGGGCGATTCGCGTACCGAGGAGACGTCCTCGAAACACGGAGTCGCTTCTCCGCGGGTCACTTGGCATGCGATCGATACGAGGACGGTGTTCGCGAGAAGATGTCATTGATCAAAGCCGATAACCCGCGACGGGCGGCCCGCACTCTCACAACGGCCGCGATCCTGCTCAGCGTGCAGCTCCTGTTCTCGGGATGCGGGCTGGTCTCCGAAGCGCTGCGGGTCGACCCCGCCGTTCTCGACGACGTGCGCGGCATCGGCAAGGTGCTGGCGGAGGCCACCACCGAGACCCCCGGTCAGGCGGGCGGACCCGACAAGATGACGAACACCTTCGTCATCGACGTCGGAGGAGTGAACGCCCAGGACTCCCTCAAGAAGGCCAGAGGCATTCTGCTCGCCCACAAATGGGTGAGCGCCGCCGAGGAGCCTCCCGGCGGGGTGCGGGTGAAATCCCCCGCGTGGGAGGGCGCGTACCTGAACGTCAGGTCATACGGATCCGTGACGCTCGGGAACTATCCGGAGGAGATCAAGAAGGCGGTCGAGGCGGCGGCCGACCCGGAGGTGCTCCTGATCGTGGACACGGAGCAGGTCCCGGCCTGACCGCGCGGCGGGGGGTCGCCCCGGCCGCCGCTTCCGGCTGCACGAGGCCGCGGAGCGGGTCTACCGGGGCCTCGACCTCGCCACGCCGGCCGCCGAGCTCGGCTATGCCGACCAGGCCCACCTGACCCGCGACTTCACCGCCGCGGTCGGCATGTTCCCCGCGGCCTACGCCCGGCGCGGTGGCCGGGCCCGCCCCTGACGTCCACGGGGGATCCGGCCCCGGCGCCGGGTTCCCCTACCCCGGACGCAGCGCCGCCAGCCGCCGCCGCCCGAGACTGCTGGCCGCGACGCCGACGCCGGCCGCGCCGAGTGCGATCAGGAAGGCCGCGAGGGGGCCGTACCGGTCGGTGAGGGTGCCCGACAGCAGCGCGCCGATCGCGTAGCCGACGACGACGGAGGAGGAGAGCACGGTCATGACCCACGAGATCTTCGCCACCGGGACCGTCATCTCGGCCTGTGTGTAGGCGGTGACGAGGATCGGCGCGATGGTGACACCGGGCAGCACGATCAGCAGGGCCAGCAGCCACAGACCGCCGATGCGCAGTCCCCCGGCGAGCGCGAGGGGCAGGGTGAGCACGAGCAGCAGGACGAAGCCCGTCCGGAGCCTGCGGGCGAGCGTGAAGGACGCGGGCAGCATCGGGACGAGCACGCCGGCGAGGGCGCTGCTCAGCCCGAGCAGCGCGTAGATCAGCCCGGCCGCCCCGTCGGCGCCGGCGTCGACCGCGCGCCAGGTGATGCCGGCCTGCACCGAGCCGAAGTAGCAGCCGAGGCCGGTCAGCCCGGCGGCGAGGAGGAACACGGGAACGCGCAGCACCGGGGCCGCCGCGTCCTCCTCCCGGTTCTGGCCCCGGGTGACCATGGTGGCCGTGGGATGGAGGGCGAAGGCCACGCACATCGTGACGGTGAGCCCGGCCGCCACGAGCACCGCCGTGGGAGGCGAGGTCGCCGTCGCGATGATGCCGACCAGCGCGGGCCCGAGGACGAACGCGAACTCGTCGCCCGTCCCCTCGAAGCTCATCGCCGTGGGGAAACGATCCATGGGCAGCCGTCCCCGGTGGGCCAGAGCGGTCCAGCGGGCCCGGGACAGCGGGCCCACCTGCGGCACCGAGAAGCCCGCGACCGCCGACGCCGCCAGCGCCGCCCACGTGGGCGCGTCCCGCTCGACGCACACCACCAGCAGGACGAGGGCGGCCGTGTGCAGCAGCGCCGCCACCAGTCCGGCCGGCCGGTGCCCGTACCGGTCCGCCGTCTGCCCGACGAGCGGTCCGCCGGCCGCCTGCCCGAGGGCGAAGACCGCGGCCGTGGCGCCGCCGAGCGCGAGGGATCCCGTGGCCCCGCTGACCAGCAGCAGCGCGCCCAGCTGCCCCATGCTCGCGGGGATGCGGCCGATCAGGGTGACCGCCAGGAACCAGGAACCGGTGGTGGCGGGCAGGGCCGAGTAGGCGCGCAGGGCGTTCCAGCGGCTCATCGTGAGGGGTCCTCGCCGTAGTCCGGGGGCGTGACGCCCTCCGGGGCCGCGGTGTCGTCCGGGGCCTCGGTACGGAGGTCCACCCCGTACTCCATCAGCGCCTCGCGCGGGATCGCCTCCAGCGCCCGGATGTTGGTCGCCGCGAGGTTCACCGGGCAGGCGCAGCCGGCCAGGTACGCCTCGTACCACTTCGAGGCGATGACGCACCAGTGGTCGCCCGGCTTCAGCCCGGGGAAGGCGAGGTCGGGCCGGGGGGTCGCGATGTCGTTGTCGACCGTGGACTGGAAGGCGATGAAGCGTTCGTCGACGATCGCGCAGACGGTGTGCCCCTTGGGGTTGTCGGGACCGGTGTAGCAGTAGCCGTCGCGGCGATATCCGGTGATCGGGTCGAAGCCGCAGGCCTCGAGCGGCTCGCCGAAGATGTTCAGTGCCTGCTCGGTCATCGTCCGCTCCTCGCGGCGGGGAGGCCGCCCGGGGCCTCGTGGTGGTCATGACGGGACGGGGGTGGGGGGCAGCGGAAGACGCGCTCCTCGAACTCGGCCGCGACGCGGATCAGGCGCGCGTCCGTGCCGGGCCGTCCGACCAGGAGCATGCCGACCGGCAGCCCGTCCACGAATCCGCACGGAACGCTGAGCGCCGGGTGCCCGGTGAGGTTGAACACGCAGTTGTTGTCGTGCATCTCGAAGGGGAGATCGGTGTCGATCACCGCCTCGCGCGGGTCGGCGGGGAGCGGGTGAGGCGGCATCGGGACGGTCGGCAGGACGAGGAGGTCCACCTCGCGCAGCGCGCGGTCGATCTGCTCGCGCAGCCGCAGCCGCAACTGCTGCGCGTACGCCATGACCTTGCCGTGGGTGGCGTCCCGCAGCAGCGTGGCGCCGACGAGCGCCAGCACCCCTCCGGCCGGTATGTCCTGGGGACGGCTGACGAGGGCCTGGCCGAAGGTCTCCCCGAAGTTCGGGTGGTAGGGGCCGAAGTGGTTGTTGCCCTGGAGACGGGACTCGAAGACGGTGGTGAGGCCGCCCTCGATCGAGATGGGCAGGTGGATGTCCCTGCCGTACCGGTGCAGCGGCACCGACACCTCGGACACGGTCAGCCCCAGCCGCTCCAGCGCCCGCGCGGCCTCGCGGACCTCGCCGTCGAGACGCGGGTCGGAACGGCCCGGCCAGCCGAATCCCTCGGCGAGGATTCCGGCGCGCAGCCCGGCGATCTCGCGGGCGTACCCGCCGGTGTACGACTCGTGCTCTCCGCCCGGGGGCGGCGTGGCGGTCGCCTCCAGGAAGGCGACCAGGTCGGCGGCGTTTCGGGTGAGCACGCCGATGTGGTCCAGCGTGCGCTCGGTCGGCATCGCGCCGTCGTAGTCGATGATCCCGTATGTCGGTTTGAGGCCGAAGACGCCGCACCAGGCGGCGGGGTTGCGGACCGAGCCGCCGTGGTCGGTGCCGATGCCGTAGTCGGCCTGCCCCGTCGCCACCAGGACCGCGGCGCCGCTGGAGGAGCCGCCGGCCGAGCGGCGCGGGTCCCAGGGGTTGCCGACGGGACCGTGCGCGCTGGTGAAGCTCGATCCGGAGTAGCACAGGTCCTCACAGACCGACGTGCCGACGACGACCCCTCCGGCGTCCCGGACCCGGCCGACGACCACCGAGTCGGACCCGGGGACGAAGCCGGCCATGAGGCGGCTGCCCAGGGTCATCGGCACTCCGCGTACCGCGATCGACTCCTTGACGGTCACCGTCCGCCCGGCGAGCGGCCCGTTCCCCGGCAGCCCGGGGTCGTCGATCCGGTGGAGCCAGGCACCGTACGGATTGTCCGGGCCGCGCGGGACCCGGGTGACCGCGACGGGCGGTGGTTCCGGGGCGCGTCCCTCGGTCGCCAGGTTCCGCACGCGGCCGTAGACGTCGCGCATCCGGTCGATCGCGGGGCCGAGCCGGTCCACCAGTTCGGGGTCGAGTCCCCACCGGCCGGCGACGGCGGCGAGATCGGCGGGGGTGAAGGCGGGGATGTCCGTACCGCTCACGCGTGGAACTCCAGTTCCTCGGCCGCGCCGGCTTCTCCGGAGCCGGCCTCCTCCAGTGCCCGGCTCGCCGCGGCGAACGGCTCCACCGGAATCGGGGTGATCCCGGCTCCGACCCGGCCGCGTCCCGGTTCCCGGTGCGCGAGGCCGTTGTTGATGACGGGTTCGACGCCGGTGGCGCGAACCCTGTGCACGTCGATGCCGAGCGCCGTTCCCCGGAAGTCCTCGGCCGGGATGAGGAAACGCCCGCTCGTCCCGGCGCAGACGGTCCGCATGCGCGCGGTGATCTCCTGGGCCTGGGCCATGTCGCCGCCGACGAAGGACATGATCGCGGGCGCCGCGGTCATCGCGAAGGCGCCGAAGCCGGCGGTCTCGGAGATCATCGAGTCGCCCATGGTCGGGGTGACGTCGTCGAGGGTCGCCCCGTCCAGCAGGACCGGGTCGCCGATCGGCGCGGACACGGTGAACCAGCGGTCACCGAGCCCGCTGACGCGGATGCCGAACTCCCGTCCGTTGCTCGCCATGGCCGTGACGATCGGGCTGCCGGGGATTCCGGCGGCGGCCAGCGTGACCGCCTTGGCCGCCGAGATCGCGAAGGGCAGTGCGAAGTGCCCGTTGCCGGCCATGAACGAGACCACCTTCGCGATGTCCTCGCGTTCGAATCGGGTGCGCAGCAGGCCCGGGGTGAGCGCCACCAGCAGGGTCGCGCTGGTCGCGACCAGCCGGTTGTGGCAGTCGTCGCCCCGCCGCAGCCCCTCGGCCACCAGGGCGAGCAGGTCGAGGGGGTCGGAGTGCCGGAGGGCCTCGTCGAGGGCCGGGGCGAGCACGTCGCCGAGCCACCGCAGCCGTGCCAGGGTGATGTCGTCGTACGACCCGTAGCGCATGGCGCCGCCGATGCCCTCGTTCAGGGGGGAGAAGGTCCTGATGCCGTCCGTGGTCTCGGCGACCACGACGGGGGTGTTCGGCGTGATGATCCCGGCCATCGCTCCGACGGCGTTCGCGTCGTGGCAGGGGCTGATGCTCACCTCGCCGCGATCGATGATCGCCTCGGCCTCGGCGACCGACCCGGCCTCCCGCTCCAGCAGCAGGCCCGTGATGATCGCGCCCCGCATGGGCCCGGGTATGCCGGCGAGCTCGATCGGCGGTCCGGCGTGCAGGAAGCGCCGCGGCCCGACCCGGTCGGTGGCGTCGCGTGCCTTGCAGACGTGGCTCAGATGGACGTCGGTGCCGTTCAGGGCGTCGAGGGTCGCCCGCGTGGGATCGGACATGGTGGTGCTCCTGGTCGGTGGGAAGACGGAAAGAGGCCGCGGCGGCGCGCGAGGACGGACGGGGCCGCGAGGAGGCGGACAGACGGGCGGACGGGCAGGGGGCGAGAGGAGATGGACGGGGAGCGCGGGGAGATCGACGGGAGCGAGGGGAGCGAGGGGAGACGGGCGGGGTGCGGGCGCGGCGGGGACGCCTCGTCCGCCCGCCGCGGTACGCGGCGAGGTCCGGGCGCTGCTTTCGGGCGGCGCTTTCGGGCAGTGCTTTCCGGCGGCGCTTTCAGGCAGTGCTTTCCGGCGTGCCGCGGAGGTGGCCGGAACCCGCTAGGCCGACGGGGCCTGGTGCTGCCGCTCGGCCAGGAGCCCGCGGACGATCTCCCGGTTCAGCCGGGCGTGCCTGCGCGCGTGTTCGGCGGCGAGGTCGGCCGAGCCCGAGGCGATCGCCTCGAACCACGCGGAGTGCTCCTCGAACAGGTCGTACGGGTCACCGGTCTGCCGCAGAAGCCAGTGCAGGCGCCCCTGCAGGGGTTCCAGCACGGAGTGGAGCAGGACGTTGTGCGACAGCTTCAGGATCTCGTCGTGGAACGCCTCGTTGGCCGTGCCGAGGGCGACGCGGTCATCGGCGTCGAGCGCTCTGCGGCAGCGGTCGAGGATGCCCCGCACGCGCCGCAGCTCGGTCTTGGTGGCCCGGGTCGCCGCCTGCTGGCTGGCCAGGACCTCCAGTGCCTCGCGTACGTCGAACAGCTCCTCGACGTCCTGCTCCGAGAGTTCCACGACGACCGCGCCCCGGCGGGGAATCGTCTTGACGAACCCCTCGCTCTCCAGCGCCCGGATCGCCTCGCGCACCGGCAGCCGGGAGACCCCGAGCTGGGCCGCGATCTCGGTCTCGACGAGGCGCGTGCCCGGGGGATACACGTCGTCGATGATGCGCTGGCGAAGCTCGTCGCGGACGCGGTCCCTGAGCGGCTTGTAGTCGGCGTCGATGTCGAACGAACCCGGCGCGTCCGCCTGCCTGCTCACAGGGCCGTCTCCCCGATCTTCCGTCTCGGTCCCGGACCGCTGCCGACCGGTGCCGGTCGCTCGGTGCCCTCGAAAGGATAGCGCCGCCGGAAGTCGTCGGCCGCCGCGTCGAAGGTGGTGAACTCGACCCCGGGCAGTTCGAGCCAGCTCTCGAAGAGCCGTTCCAGCATCAGCAACACCTGCGGCCGTCCGGACACGTCGGGATGCAGTGTCACGGGGAAGACCCCGTAGTCGAACTCGCGGTAGACCCAGTCGAACTGGTCGCGCCACAGCTGTTCGACGTCGCGGGGACTGACGAAGCCGTGGCTGTTGGGGGACTTCTTGACGAACATCATCGGCGGCAGGTCGTCGACGTACCAGTTGCCGCAGAACTCCACGAGGTCCACCTCGGTGCCGTGCTTGAGGGGCTTCATCCAGTCGTCGGCCCGCCCGCTGTAGTCGATCTTCGTCCACTCGTCGCCCACGCGGGCGTAGAAGGGGTGGAAGTCGTTGTAGTTCTGCGAGTGGCCGTAGGAGAAGCCGTACTCCTTGAGGAGGGCCGCGGTGTGGTTGCTCATCTCCCACCAGGGGGCGACGTAGCCGCGCGGCGGGCGTCCCCACAGGCGCTGGATCAGCTCGACGCAGCGGCCGAGCACGTCCCGCTCCTGCTCCAGGGACATGTCGACGGGGTTCTCGTGGGAGTAGCCGTGCGCCCCGATCTCGTGTCCCTTTTCGGCGACGGCCGCCATCTCGGTGGGGAAGGTCTCGATGGAGTGGCCCGGGATGAACCAGGTGGTCCGCAGGTCGTACCGCTCGAAGAGCTGGAGCAGACGCGGGGTGCCCACCTCGCCTGCGAACACTCCGCGCTGGATGTCGTTCGGCGAGTCCTCGCCGCCGTAGGAGCCGAGCCAACCGGCGACGGCGTCGACGTCGACTCCAATAAGGATCTTGATGTCCTTGGCCATGGCGTTCCTCATCTCTGCCTGGAGGCTGCGGGCGGGGCGGCGAGGAGCCGGCCGTACCCGGTGATCGGCGTCGTGTCCCCGGCCAGTCCGAGGGCGTGCCATAGCGTCGCCGCGACACTGTCGAGCACCGGGACGCCGCTCCGGCCCTCCCAGCGGGCGGCGAGGTGCGCGGCGCGAACGTTGGTGCACACCACCGCGACGGCGTCGCAGCCCGCGGCGACGAGCCCGTCGAAGGCCTCGTCCAGCTCCGCGGTCGTGACCAGCGCGAAGTCGTAGTTGGTGGTGTGACCGAAATGGCGGGCCGCGTGCACGGGGAAGCCGTGGTCCGCGTAGCGCACGGCGATGGCGTCGCCGACGTCCCGCGTGTACGGCGTGAGCAGGCCCAGGCGCCGGGTCTCGAAGGCCCGCAGCGCCGCGAGGAGGGCCAGCGTCGAGGTCGTCACGGGAGTGCCCGTGACCTGTTCCATGGCACGGCACAGGTGTTCGTCCTGGTCGGGGCCGAGCCACGAGCCCGAGGTGCCGTTCCAGGCGACGACGTCGACGCGGGCGTCGCCGAGGAGGCGGGCCGCGTCGACGAAGGAGTCCTGGCCGAACTGGCGGGTGTCCGTGGGATCAAGGCTGATGCTCGTCACTCGAATCCGGGTGAAGTGGACCGAGACGTCGTGCCGGGCGGCCAGCAGTTCGCCGGTCACGGGCTCCACAACGGTGTTGGAGGACGGGGTGATCATGCCTACCCGACGGGCGGTCGGCTGCACAATGCCTCCGCTCAAGGGGGTCGAATCGGGGATACGGTATACAGGATCCTAAGGAGCCGCCCAATGGAAAACAAGTCGTTGACAGTGTTATAGGCCGCCCTTAATCTCCATATACCGCAGTACCGGATACCCACTGTGATAGCTCTCCGATGACGACCCCCAAGCGTCGGAGCAGCGAGGATCCCTGCAGACGCAGGTATCGCACACGTCCGCCCATAGCTCCGGATCATGGCCTTTGAGACGCCGCCGGAGGGACCAGGGCGCGTTCCACTCAGTGCCCAGGAGACCGTCGTGTCACCTACCGTCCGCGCACCCCAGGCAACGGCTTCCGAACGCCACCCGGTAGACGAAGTCCTGCCCATCCCCCAGATGTTCTTCTTCGGCCTGCAACACATGCTGATCATGTACGCGGGCTGTGTGGCCGTCCCGCTCGTGCTCGGCGCGGTACTCAAACTCGACACGCACACCATCGCGTTGATCGTCAACGCCGACCTGCTGGTGGCCGGAATCGCCACCATCGTCCAGAGCGTCGGGCTCACCCGCTTCTTCGGCATCCGGATGCCGGTGGTCGCGGGCGCCTCGTTCACCTTCCTCACCCCGATGATCCTGATCGGCTCCGAGTACGGCCTGCCGACCATGTACGGCTCGATGATCGCCGCCGGCATCTTCGGAATACTGATCGCCCGGCCGTTCTCCAAGGTGCTGAGGTTCTTCCCGACCCTCGTCACCGGCTGCGTGATCACGATCATCGGACTCTCACTGATCAAGGTGAGCGCCGATCTGATCATCGGTTCCGATCCGGCCGCGGCGGACTACGCGAGCGTGCGGTACATCCTGCTGGCCTTCGCCGTCGTGGCGATCATCGTGCTGGTGAGCCGCCTGTTCGGCGGGTTCGTCCGCAACGTGGCGGTGCTCTTCGGCCTCGTCATCGGGGCGGTGATCGCCTGGTTCATGGGCCTGACCGACTTCTCGTCCGTGGGCGGAGCCAAGTGGTTCGGCTTCTCCACGCCGCTGCAGTTCGGCGCGCCGGAGTTCCGGCTCGTGCCGATCATCGCGATGTGCGTGGCCATGGTCGTGGTCTTCAGCGAGATGACCGCGTGCGTTCTCGCCATCGGGAACGCCGTCGGCAAGAAGGTCACCGACAAGGACATGGCCCGGGGACTGGCGACCGACGGCCTCGCCGCCCTGCTCGCCGGGTTCATGAACTCCGTCCCGGACTCCACGTTCGGGCAGAACGTCGGGCTGATCAGCCTGACCAAGGTCAAGAGTCGTTATGTCATCACGGTCACCGGCGTACTCCTGGTGATCATGGGTGCCATCCCCAAACTCGGCGAGGTCGTCGCGAGCCTGCCCGGTCCCGTGATCGGCGGCGCCGGTCTGGTGATGTTCGCGATGACGGCGGCCGTGGGCATCCAGATGCTGCAGAAGGTCGACTTCGAGGGCAACCAGAACCTGCTCATCGTCGCCGTCGCTCTCGGCGTCGGCATGCTGCCGGTCGCGGTACCCGCCATCTACCAGAACTTCAGCCAGGACGCACAGTTCATCCTCGGCAGCGCCATCACGGCCACCGTGCTGGTGGCGTTGCTCCTCAACCTGCTCTTCAACCACCTGCTGGTGCGCAAGAGCCCACCGGCAGCCGTGGCGGCCGAGAGAACAGACACCGATGAGAGCCCCGGGACACCGGTGGCGGACGGCGCGGTCTGACTCTCACGCCCCGGCGTCATCTCACACGTATCGCAGTACCCCTAAGGAGCACCACGATCATGGGTCAGGCGCCCGTCTCAGCGAACATCCGGCGGATCCTCAAGGTCATCGAAGAGGGCTCGCGCGACATGGCCACCGGCTGGAACCTCCCCCGCGAGTGCTATGTCGACCCGGAGTTCTACGCCTTCGAGCAGGAGGCCGTCTTCATGCGGCAGTGGCTGTGCCTCGGCCGCGTCGACGAGATCCCGAAGCCCGGTGACTTCGTTCGCATCGACATGGGCGACGAGCCCCTGATGATGGTCCGCGGCAGGGACATGGAGATCCGGGTCCTCAGCCCGATCTGCGCGCACCGGGCCCACCTGGTGTGCGAGGGATCGGGGAACACCGGCAGGCTCTTCCGCTGTCCCTTCCACGCCTGGACCTACGGGCTGGACGGAAACCTCATCGCGGCGCCCTCCATGAACGACACCATCGGCCTCAAGAACCTGAAGGGAGAGGCCTATCTGCCCTCGCACCGGGTCGAGATCTGGAACGGCTTCGTCTTCACCAACCTCGACCCGGACGCGAAGCCGCTCGCGCCCACGCTCACCAAGCTGACCGCCGAGCTGGAGAACTACCACATCGGCGACATGGTGAGCATGCCGGTGGCCGAGCTGCGCGACAACAACTGGAACTGGAAGTCCCAGCTGGAGAACGGCATCGAGCCGTACCACAGCGCCTACCTCCACGGCATGCTGCACGACTTCGCGCACGTCAGGCTGACCAGCTTCGTCGACATCAGCCCCGACGAGGGCGCGGTCTACCACCCGACCGGCTTCTACCACGCCGACGCCGGCTTCAACCCGACCACCAAGGCC
The DNA here is from genome assembly GCF_040683035.1 of Streptosporangium sp. NPDC051022. Taxonomy (NCBI): domain Bacteria; kingdom Bacillati; phylum Actinomycetota; class Actinomycetes; order Streptosporangiales; family Streptosporangiaceae; genus Streptosporangium; species Streptosporangium sp. NPDC051022. Next base: position 223,214 of record NZ_JBFBCF010000008.1, read on the forward strand.
CTGCTCCCGGTGATCCCGACGCTCGGTGAGAAGGAGCGCAACCAGGTCATCTTCGCCTCGATCCCGCCGAACCTGGGCTTCGGGGCGGTGCCGGAGGGCCTGTTCTACTACCTCGTCCTGCCGGCCGGGCCCGAGCACATGAACCTGCGCATCGGTCACCTGTATCCGGAGGAGTCCACCAAGCACCCCCGCTTCGAGCAGCTCTACAAGATCGCTCAGGACGGTCTCGTCCTCTTCCACCAGCAGGACGCCAGCTCGGACCTCTCCCTGCAGAAGGGCATGCGCTCCCGCTTCCGCCGTCCCGGCCGCTACTCCTACCAGGAGGAGTCGCTCCTGCAGTTCAACCAGTGGCTGCTGAAGCGCTACCAGGACTACGCGGACTCGGTCGACGGCGCCCTCGAGCCCTCGGCCACCTCCTGACCGGCGAGACCACCCCTTTGCGTGAGGACACGACATGAAAATCACGGTTGACCGCACCCTGTGCGACGGGAACGGCGTGTGCATGGGCATCGCCCCCGACGTCTTCGACATCGACGACGACCTGTACCTGCACATCGCGGACGAGATCCCGGACGACCCGGCCACTCAGGCCCAGGTCCGGCAGGCGATCACCTCCTGCCCGGTCCTCGCCCTGACCCTGGAGGAATAGGCGACCGTGGTCGGCAACACCTCGCAGACCATCGTGGTGGCCGGCGGCTCCCTCGCCGGCCACACCGTGGTCGCCGAACTCGACCGGCGCGGCTTCACCGGCGAAGTCGTCTGGGTACGGGGCCCCGAGGGCGAGGCCCCCTACTCCCGGCCTGCCCTGTCCAAGGAACTCATCCAGGGCAAGGTCACCCCCGAGGCGATCCGCCTGCCCGCCCCGGAGGAGTACCGTATCCGGCTGCGGATCGTGGACCGCGCGGTGTGCGCGCGGCTCGACCCGGACGCCGACCGGGTGCTGGTCACCCATGAGACGGAGGCCGGAAAGGAGCCGTCCGACGGCGAATGGCTCCCCTTCGACGCCCTGTTCGTCTGCACCGGGATGCGCGCCCGCCTGCCGGAGGGGTTCGCGGGGCTGCCGGGGGTCCACTGCCTGCGGACCCTCGCCGACGCCGAGCGGATCAGGGAACGGCTGGCCGACCGGCCCCGCACGGTGGTCGTCGGCGCCGGCCTGGTCGGCAGTGAGATGGCCGCGTCGCTGCGGTCCTGCGGCCTGCCGGTGGAACTGGTCGTGCAGGGGCTGCTGCCGATGGAGCCCGTGTTCGGCGCCGAGCTGGGACGGTTCTGCCTGGACCAGCACCACGCCCGCGGTGTCACGACCCGGCTGGGGGCGACCGTCACCGCGCTGTCGGCGGAAGGGCCCACGGGCCCGGTCACGCTGACCTTCGACGACGGCGGGGAGACCTCGGCCGACCTGGTCGTCCTCGGGCTCGGCGCGGTGACCACCTGCGGCTGGCTGGAGGGCTGCGGGCTCGACCTCTCCGACGGTCTCGGCTGCGACGAGGCCCTGCGCACCGCGCGGCCGAACATCTTCGCGGCCGGGGACGTCGCCAACTGGAGGAACCCCGTCTTCGGGCGCCGGATGCGGGTCGAGCACTGGAGCAACGCGTCGGCCCAGGCACGGCACGCCGTCGAGAGCTGGCAGGCCGGGCAGGAGGGCCGGGAGGCCCCGGCCTTCGCGGACGTGCCGTACTTCTGGTCCGACCAGTACGGGCTCAAGTACCAGATGGTCGGGCACGCGCGCGGCCACGACGAGGTCCAGGTCGAGAGGACGGGGACGGACGGACATCCGTTCGTGACCTACCTCCGGGAGGGCCGGGTCGTCGCCGCGGCCGGGATCAACGCGCCGCGTGCGGTGATGCGGATGAAGGCCCGCATCCAGACCGAAGGAATGACGACCCAGGGGGTGTACACAAGGTGAACGTCGATCCCACCGGGGACGGCACGATGCACGCACACGACGGCGGCCGGGCCGGAGACGGCACGACGCACGCGAACGGCGGCCACGACGGCGGCCGGGCCGGGGACGCCGCGCTGTTCGAGGTGATCCGGGACAACATGTGGTCGCTGCTGAGCGACCGCTACCGCACCAACCGCCGTGCCTCCCACGAGCCGACCGAGGACGAGTATCTCCACGACCGGCCCTTCTGGCCCGCGTTCACCTTCGAAGAGGTGAGGTACGCGGTGGAGGAGGGCAAGGACCGGCTCCTGGTGATCTTCCACGACACGGACGTCCCCGACGGCACGCTGGGCTTCCGGATCGACCTGGTCGCGGCCATGGCCGAATGGTCCCGGCGGGTCGGCGGGCGGCTTCCGCACGAGCACCCGGAGATGTTCGCGGCGGAACTGATCTGGTTCATGGTCTGCTTCATCGGCGTCGCCGACTTCGACGGCGCGGCCGGTACGCCCGGGTCCCCGCACTGGATCAACAACGGCTCCGAGATCTTCGGAAAGCTCAAGAACAACCCCAACATGAACACCTTCGACTCCCACCACTGACGTCTCTCCTGACGTCCCCGCTGATGTCCCTCGGCCCGGGCTCGGGCCGACCGAAAGGCCAGGACCACCCATGGCAGTTGTCGAGATCGAAAAGCCCCGCGACGGCGTCGCGATCGTCAGGCTCAACCGGCCCGAGGTGCGAAACGCGCTCAACACCGAGGTACGTGAGCTGCTCGCCGCCGCCATCGACACCCTCAACAAGGACGACGACATCGGCGCGATCGTCCTGACCGGCGGCGACACCGTCTTCGCCGTCGGTGCCGACCTGAACGAACAGGCCGACCGCGACGTGGTGGGCGCGATCCGCGCCTACACCCACCAGGCGTTCTGGTACAGCGGCAAGCCGGTGATCGCCGCCGTGAACGGAGACGCGTTCGGCGGTGGCAACGAGTTCATCCTCCAGTGCGACTTCGTCATCGCCGCGGAGAACGCGCGCTTCGCCCAGACCGAGGTCACCATCGGCCTGGTGCCCGGCGGCGGCGCGACCCAGCGGCTGCCCCGGACCATCGGACGGCAGAACGCGCTGTACGCCCTCCTCACCGGCATGCCCATGAGCGCGGCCGACGCCCACCGGCTCGGCTACGTCTCCGAGGTGGTCGAGGGAAACGCCGTCGACCGCGCCGTGGAACTGGCCGCGCTGATCGCGTCCCGTCCGCGCCTGGCCGTACGGCAGATCAAGGAGGTCGTACGCCTCGGCCTGGACACCTCCTTCGAGGCCGGGATCGCGCTGGAGCGCCGGGGCTACCAGCTGATGTTCGGCACGCAGGACCTGCGCGAGGGCTTCGCCTCGGTGCGGGAGGGGCGGGAGCCGAAGTTCACCGGCGACTGACGACCCGCGTCGGTGCCGGGCGCGCCGCCGAGCCGTACCGCCGGCTGTGACAGCGCCTCCGCGCCCGGGACCACCGGCAATGCGACCGGGCGGGTTCCCCGATCAACGAGGATCGGGGAACCCGCCCGGTTCGTCGGTCAGGCGCCGACGTAGGCCGCGAGGTGCTCGCCGGTAAGGGTGGAGCGGGCGGCGACGAGGTCGGCGGGGGTGCCCTCGAAGACGATCCGGCCGCCGTCGTGACCGGCGCCGGGGCCGAGGTCGATGATCCAGTCGGCGTGCGCCATGACCGCCTGGTGGTGCTCGACGACGATGACCGACTTGCCGGAGTCGACGAGCCGGTCGAGCAGGCCGAGCAGCTGCTCGACGTCGGCGAGGTGCAGACCGGCGGTCGGCTCGTCGAGGACGTAGACGCCGCCCTTCTCCGCCATGTGGGTGGCCAGCTTGAGCCGCTGCCGCTCGCCGCCGGACAGCGTGGTGAGCGGCTGGCCGAGGCTGAGGTAGCCGAGCCCGACGTCGGCGAGTCGGCGGAGGACGGCGTGCGCGGCCGGCGTGCGCGCCTCGCCGGAGCCGAAGAACTCCGCGGCCTCGGTCACCGGCATCGCGAGCACCTCGCTGATGTCGCGGCCGCCGAGGTGGTGCTCCAGCACCGACGCGCGGAACCGCCTCCCCTCGCACTCCTCGCAGGTGGTGGCGACGCCGGCCATCATCGCCAGGTCGGTGTAGATGACGCCGGCGCCGTTGCAGCCGGGGCAGGCGCCCTCGGAGTTGGCGCTGAACAGCGCCGGCTTCACGCCGTTGGCCTTCGCGAACGCCTTGCGGATCGGGTCGAGCAGGCCGGTGTAGGTCGCCGGGTTGCTCCGCCGCGAGCCGCGGATCGCGCCCTGGTCGACCGACACCACATCCGCGCCCGCGGGGATCGACCCGTGCACGAGGGAGCTCTTGCCGGAGCCGGCGACGCCGGTGACGACGACGAGCACCCCGAGCGGGATGTCGACGTCGACGTCTCGCAGGTTGTGCGCCGTCGCACCGCGGATCTCCAGCTTTCCGGTGGGCGTGCGCACCGTCTCCTTGAGAGCGGCCCGGTCGTCGAGATGGCGGCCGGTGAGGGTGCCGGCGGCCCGCAGTCCCTCGACGGTGCCCTCGAAGCAGACGGTGCCGCCCGCCGTACCGGCGCCGGGGCCGAGATCGATGACGTGGTCGGCGATCGCGATCGTCTCCGGCTTGTGCTCCACGACGAGCACCGTGTTGCCCTTGTCGCGCAGCCGCAGCAGCAGGTCGTTCATCCGCTGGATGTCGTGCGGGTGCAGGCCCGTGGTGGGCTCGTCGAAGACGTAGGTGACGTCGGTGAGCGAGGAGCCGAGGTGGCGGATCATCTTGACGCGCTGCGCCTCACCGCCGGACAGCGTGCCCGAGGACCGGTCGAGCGAGAGGTAGCCCAGGCCGATCTCCACGAACGAGTCGAGAGTCCGCCGCAGCGTGGCGAGCAGCGGCGCCGCCGACGGCTCGTCGAGGCCGCGGACCCATTCGGCCAGGTCGCTGATCTGCATCGCGCAGGCGTCGGCGATGTTGACGCCTGCGATCCGCGACGACCGGGTCATCTCGCTGAGCCGGCTGCCGCCGCAGTCGGGACAGGAGGTGAACGTCACCGCCCGCTCCACGAAGGCCCGGATGTGCGACTGCAGCGCCTCCTTGTCCTTGGACAGCATCGACTTCTGGATCTTCGGGACCAGGCCCTCGTACGTCAGGTTGATGCCGTCGACCTTGATCTTGGTCGGCTCCTTGTAGAGCAGGTCGTGGAGCTCGGCCTTGGTGTACTTCCGGATCGGCTTGCCGGGGTCGAAGAAGCCGCAGCCGCTGAAGATCCGGCCGTACCAGCCGTCCATGCTGTAGCCGGGGATCGTGAGCGCGCCCTCGGCGAGCGACTTGGAGTCGTCGTAGAGCTGGGACAGGTCGATGTCGGTGACCCGGCCCATGCCCTCGCAGCGCGGGCACATGCCGCCGGTGATGCTGAAGTCGCGCCGCTCCTTCACGCTCTTCCCGCCGCGCTCGAACGAGACCGCCCCCGATCCGCTGATGGAGGCGACGTTGAAGGAGAAGGCCTGGGGCGAGCCGATGTGCGGCAGGCCGAGCCGGCTGAAGAGGATGCGCAGCATCGCGTTGGCGTCGGTGACGGTGCCGACCGTGGAGCGGGGGTTGGCCCCCATCCGCTCCTGGTCGACGATGATCGCGGTCGTCAGCCCTTCGAGCACGTCGACCTCGGGCCGCGCCAGTGTCGGCATGAAGCCCTGCACGAAGGCGCTGTAGGTCTCGTTGATCATCCGCTGTGACTCCGCGGCGATCGTGCTGAACACCAGCGAGCTCTTGCCCGAACCCGAGACGCCGGTGAACACCGTCAACCGGCGCTTCGGGATCTCGACATCGACGTCCTTGAGGTTGTTCTCACGCGCGCCGTGCACGCGGATCAGATCGTGGCTGTCGGCGACGTGCGGCGCAGGTGACCGCGTGTCCGTCCTCGGGGCCGTGCTCATCGTCTCTCCATCTGTTGGGCGGGATCGTCCTCGTGGTGGGCCGAGGTGTCAGACCAGCCAGCGGCCGTCGCGCATCAGCTCGCGGCCGGACATCTCGTTCACCTCGCGCCAGGCCTGGACGCGGCGCGGGAAGACGCGGAACCAGCGGTACGGCGTGGCCGACGCACGCGGGTCAAAGCCGGTGCGCGCGGCGAACCGGTCACCCCGCTCCCGCGGCAGCGCGTCGATCTCGAGGACCTCGACCTCACCCTCGATCATGGACACGTCGCGGGTGTGGCCCAGCCCCAGCCGGACGGTCCGGGTGGCGGCCAGGTTCATGCCGGTCGGGCTGTCCGCCGGCGTGGCCATCAGCAACGCCTCGCCGTCCCAGTCGAAGGAGAGCGGCACCATGTACGGCACACCGTCCGCCGAGGCACTGGCCACCCAGACGTCGACGTCGTGGGTGAGCCGGTGTTCGGTGTCGCGGCGACGCCGGGCGGGGGAGCGGGGGTCGGTGTTCATCGGTCCTAGCGGGGGTCGGGGACGTCGCCGTCGAGGTCGGTGACGGTGGTGGCGGCGGTGGCCCCCAGGCGGCCGTCACCGATTCCGTGCGAGGGCTCCTTCACGGCGCCGTGCGCGGGCTCCTTCGCGGTGCCGTCCGGGCGGGGCGTGGTTGTGATCGCCGGACGGTTCACCGCAGTTCCTGGATGCGGATCAGGTTACCCGCGGGATCACGGAAGGCGCAGTCACGGATCCCGTACGGCTGCTCGACCGGCTCCTGGACGACCTCGGTGTCGCCGGCCTGCAGCCGCTCGAAGGTGGCGTCGAGGTCCTTGGTGGCCAGGATGATGCTCGCGTAGGTGCCCTTGGCCATCATCTCGACGACGGTGCGGCGCTCGTCGTCGGTGATGCCGGGGTCGACGGCCGGCGGGTGCAGGACGATGGACGTGCCGGGCTGGTCGGCGGGGCCGACCGTGAGCCAGCGCAGCCCGTTGTATCCGACGTCGTTGCGCACCTCGAATCCGAGGGTGTCGCGGTAGAAGGCCAGGGCGGCGTCCGGGTCGTTGTGCGGGAGGAATGCCTGGTGAATGGTGAGGTTCATGACGGTCAGGCTAGTTGCGGCTTGATTAGCGGCGCTTCTTGATTCCTGACCGGTCTGGTGACCTGTTTCGCGACACACGACGGCATCCCCGCCGTCACGCGGGCGGTCTGGCTCCGGTAGGCGCTGGGCGGTACGCCGACCAGTTCGGTGAAACGGGTGCTGAAGGTGCCCAGCGACGAGCAGCCGACCGCGAAGCAGACCTCGGTGACGCTGAGGTCGCCGCGGCGCAGCAGCGCCATCGCGCGCTCGATGCGCCGCGTCATCAGGTAGCTGTAGGGCGACTCGCCGTAGGCGAGCCGGAACTGACGGCTGAGGTGCCCGGCCGACATGTTCACGCCGCGGGCGAGCGCCTCGACGTCCAGCGGCTGCGCGTACTCCCGGTCGATCCGGTCGCGGACGCGGCGCAGCCGCGCGAGGTCGCGCAGGTGCTGCGCCGGGACGGATCTGCTGGCCATCTGTGAATCGTACGTCGCACCGAAGCTCTCGGCGCCGCCGCCCTCCGACCCCGTTCCATGTCCAAATGCCCGCCCCGGCGAGGCCTCGGCCACGCTCCGTCGCAGTTCACATCCGGTCACCGGCTCACCGGCCCAGGTCGTCCCACTCCTGGAGCAGGTGGGCCGTGGCCGCCGCGGGGGCCGTGAACGACCAGCGGCCCGGCGGCAGGTTCAGGGCGCAGCCCCCGTCGGCCAGCCTGGTGGCCGGCAGCTGCTCGCCGAGGCCCATGAGGAAGGTGCCGTTGACGGTCATCCCGTCCCACGCGCCGCGCACGGGCAGCACCGCGCGGGCGGTCACGCCCTCCGGGACGGCGAACGTGAACTGGACCCCGTCGGGCCCGGCCCGCCAGCCCGACTCGACGGTCCCCGACGCGCTCTCGTAGCGGGCGTGCGCCTGGCGCAGCAGCGGGACGGGGCCGGGGCGCAGCAGCAGCTCGCCGAAGCCGCCACCCGTCCCGCGCGGGTCGTCGCCCAGACCCGCCACGTGCCGGAACAGCCAGTCGCCCACGCAGCCGTAGGCGTAGTGGTTGAAGGAGTTCATGGCCGGCGTCTGCAGGCCGTGCCGGTGGTGCCAGGCGTCCCAGCGCTCCCACATGGTCGTCGCCCCGGCGCGGAGCTGGTAGCGCCAGGACGGATAGCCCTCCTGGTTGAAGATCCGGCCCGCCAGGTCGTGGTGGCCGGTCTCCGACAGCACGGGCAGCAGCAGGGTGGTGCCGACGAAGCCCGTCATGAGCCGGTGCCCGTCGGCGCGGACCAGCTCGGCCAGCGCCTGCGCCGACGCGGCCCGGTCCTCGGGCGGGACCAGGTCCCAGGCGAGGGCGACGGCGTAGCCGGTCTGCGTCTCGGTGTGCAGTCTCGGCCCGTTGAGGAAGGCCCGCTGGAAGGCGCCCGACACGCGGGTGAACGCCTCGCCGTACTCCGGCGCGTGCGGCTTGCCGAGCACGTCGGCCACGTGCGCGACCAGGCGGAGGCTGCGGGCGAGGGCGGCGGTGGCGATGAGGCTCTTGGGCGTCTCGACCGTGCCGGGGGCCAGCCAGTCGCCCAGGGCCCTGCCCGGTCTGATGCCGCCCTCGGCCTGGGCCAGGCAGTAGTCGATCCACCGCCGCATCGGGTCGTACGCGCGGCGCAGCGTGCAGTCGTCGCCGTAGCGCCGCCACAGCAGCCACGGCACCTCGACCAGCGCGTCGGACCACACGGGGGAGTCGTATCCGTACTCGGGCAGGACCGGCGCGACATGCGGGACCGCGCCGTCGGCCCGCTGCCCGTCGATCAGCGTCGTCACCCAGCCGGACAGGAACGCCTGCGTGTGCCGCAGGAAGCTGAGCGTCGAGCCGAACACCGAGATGTCGGCCGTCCAGCCGGTCCGCTCGTCGCGCTGCGGGCAGTCGGTCGGCACGCTCACGAGGTTGCCGTCCGCCGACGCGCCGATGTTGGCGACGAGTTGCCGTACGGCGGGATCGCTCACGGTCAGCGAGCCGGTGACGGCGAGCGCGGAGGACAGCAGCACCGCCTCCAGGTCGTCCGGCGTCAGCGCGCCCGGCCAGCCGGTGACCTCCGCGTAGCGGAACCCGTGCAGGGTGAACGCGGGCTCCACGACGTGCGAGCCGGGGCCGAGGACGAACTCGTCACGCTGGTCCGCGGTGCGCAGGTTGTCGGTGTAGAGCCGCCCGGTCGCGGTCAGCTCCTCCCCGTGCCGCACCACGATCCGTACGGGGCCCGGCGCGTCGACGCGCAGCCGTACGCGCCCGACGACGTTCCGCCCGAAGTCGGCCACCTGGACGCCCGGCGCGGGTTCGGTCACGGACAGGGCGGGCACCGTGCCGATCACCCGCACCGGGGGAGCGGGGTCGGCCTCCACCGGGATCTCCGGGGCGGCCGTCGTCTCGGCGGGTCCGGCCTGTAGGGAAGGGGCCTGGACGGTCTCGCCCATCACCAGGTCGGCGCGCGGGCGGCCGAGATCCCGCCGGGTCCAGGCCGCGTCCGTGGCGAACACGCGGCGGACCCCGTCGTCGTTCCGCACGAGCACCTGGGCGCTGGCGGCGGGCCGGTCGCCGTAGCGGCGCGGGCCTCCGCCGGCGACGTGACCCGCGTACCAGCCGGGAGCCAGCCACAGCTCCAGCTCGTTCTCGCCGGGTACGAGCAGCTCCGTGAGCTCCAGCAGCCGATAGCGCGTCCGGTGGCCGTAGTCGGTCCAGCCGGGGGCCAGCTCCTCCTCGCCCAGCCGTACCCCGTTGAGCAGCGCCCGGTAGACGCCCAGCGCGGTGGCGGCCAGCCAGGCGCGCCCGGGAGCGGGATGCCACGTGAACGACCCGCGCAGGCTCACCGCCGCCCGGGGATCGCCCGCCAGCCAGGGGGCGTCCCACCCGCCGCGCGCCCGCAGGCCCGTGGTGAACGCGCCGGTCGCGTACCCTTCCACACTCCACGTGTACGGCGTCAGCGGCGCCAGCCACTCACCCGGCACGTCCACGCCGTGCGATCCGGCGGGCACGGACGACCGCCACACCTCGCGCCCGTCCGAGAACACCACCGCGGTGGCCTCCCCGGACAGCCGGGCGTTCCACGACAGCCGGGGCGACGGCTCGTCCACGCCCACCGGATCCGGCAGACCGCACGTCAGGCCCGCCCGTGAACCGGGCGGGGCCGAACGGATGAACGGCGCCTGCGCGCCTGAGACCTGCACTCCGAGCACCCCCGAGTCCCGGTTCACGCATCGAGCCCGGTGGTGAAGGCGTTGTGCAGACCGTCGACGTCGACGCCGGACAGGCTCGGCGCCATCACGTTGATCAGCAGCACGAAGCACGCGTCCTGCTCCGGGTACATCCACCACTGGCATCCCGAGGCGCCGCCGTGCCCGTACAGCCGCCGTTCGAGCAGCCCGGGAGCCGAGTGGCGCAGGTTCCAGGTGAGGCCCCAGTCCTGCCCGGCGTTGACCGGGTCGGGCTGCAGCTTGACCAGGCCCGTCGTCTGCGGGGCCGTCATGGCGGCCAGGGTGGTGGGGTGGATCAGCTCGCGGTCGCCGCGCAGCAGCGCCCCGCCCAGCGCCAGGAGGTCCTCGGCGCGGGAGAACAGCGCCCCTGCCGGGTGGCGGAGCCGTACGAACCTGTCGAAGTCGAAGCTGGGCCCGAGCAGTTCGACGCCGTGGACCTCGGCCGCGTCGCACGCCGGGTCGAACGTGATGCGCCCGCCGCCCGGCACCAGCGTGTTCAGGTCGGAGTCGATCACGTCGGCCACGTCGCGGCCCGTGACGTCGCGGACCATCTCCGCGATCCCGGCGAAGGCCAGGTTGGAGTAATGGCTGAGCGTGCCCGCCTCGAACATCGACGGCGCGGTGACGAGGTGCTCCAGAAGGTCGTCGGGCGTGAGCGTCTGCTCGGCGATGCCGCTGGTGTGGGTGAGCAGGTGCCAGAGCGTCACGTCGGGCCGCGCGAAGTCCGGCAGTACGTCCCGCAGCGGGCGGCGCAGCGACAGCAGCCCGCGCTCGACCTGGCGCAGGGCGGCCAGCCCCATCAGCGGCTTGGTCACAGAGAACAGCGCGAAGTGGTCCTCGGTCCTGGTCTCCCGGCCGTCGTGCTCGCCGAACGCCTCCAGCACCTGGATCCCGTCGGAGGTGGCGGCGCCGAACACCGCGCACGGCAGCCGCCCCTCCTTGATCTCGCGCCTGACCCAGTCGAGCGCGATGTCGTGAGTGGTCATCCCTTGAGTGAACCTTCCGTAAGGCCGGCCAGGACGCGCTTCTGCGCGACGACGTACACCGCCACGAGGGGCAGCGTGGTGAGCAGGACGTGGGCGAAGACGAGGTTCCAGTTCAGGCTCTGCAGGGTGCCGGAGGCGAACTGGAACAGGCTCAGCGGCAGCGTGGCGTTCGCGCTGCCCTGGAGCAGGAAGAGGGCGAAGAAGAAGTCGTTCCAGACGTTGATGATCAGGATCACGCCGCCGACGAACAGCACCGGCCGCAGCAGGGGCAGCAGGATGCGGACGAAGACCTGCGGGCGGGAGGCGCCGTCGATGGCGGCGGCGTTCTCCAGGTCGGGGGGGAACGCCCGGACGAATCCGGTCGCCAGGAAGATCACGATGCCCAGGCGGCAGCCGGTCATCGTCAGCACGTAGCCGAGCGAGCCGCCGTCCAGCGACAGGGCGCGCAGCAGGTAGACGGTCGGGATGATCGACGGAGGAAGCAGGATCGACAGCCCCATCACGAAGTAGGCCGCCTGCAGCCACCGCGACCGGCTGCGCCCGAACGCCCACGCCGCCGCCGCGCCGAGGAGCACCACGGCCACCACGATCGGCACGGTCACCTTGAGGCTGTTGACCAGCCCCGTCAGGTAGCCGCCCCGGTCGAGCACGATGCCGTAGTTCTCGGCGATCGCCCACGTCCTGGGCAGGCCGAGGCCCAGCTCGGCGGCCTCTCCCGCGGGTTTGAACGAGTTGACGACCACGAGCCAGACGGGCACGAGCACCCACGGGATCGCGAAGAGCGTCAGCGCCGTGTACTTGAGGACCGCTCTCATCCCGTCACCTCCCTGCGCCGCAGCCACCACACGAGGGGCACGGCGGTGGCGATCACCAGCAGCGTCACGGTGAACCCCAGCGCGCTGGCGGAGCCGAAGAAGCCCTGCCCCCACTGCTGGCGCATCACCACGTTCAGGGCCCGCGTGTGGTCGCCGGGCCCGCCGCCGGTGGTGGCGGCGATCACGTCGTACGCGCTGAGCGCGCCCACCAGCGTGACCGCCACGTTGAAGGTCAGCGCCGGGGCGAGCATCGGGAACACCACCCGCCGGAACCGGGTCCACGGCCCGGCCCCGTCGACGGTCGCCGACTCCAGCAGCGACTTCGGGATGGAGTTGAGGCCCGCGATGTAGACGAGGGTGATCAGCCCGCTCCACTTCCACGCGTCGATGAACGCGACCATCACCAGCGCGGTGGACGGTTCGCCCAGCCACGCCCACTCGATGCCGAGGAAGGAGTTGACCGCCCCGTCGGGGGCCAGCAGCCCGCGCCAGATGTATCCGGCGGCCAGCGGCGAGATGAGCGTCGGCAGGAAGAACGCCGAGCGGAAGACGGTGTTGATCCCGCCGGTCCGCTGGAGGGCCAGGGCCAGCGAGAGGCTGACCGTGTTCTGGATCGCCATGCACAGGATCGCGTACAGCACGGTCACGGTGACCGCGTTGGCCAGCAGGTCCTGGTCGATCAGCGTGCGGACGTTCTCCAGCCCGTTCCAGGTGATCTCGGCCCGGAAGCTCGTCCAGGAGGAGAACGCGAACCGGACGTTGAGCAGGAACGGGGCGACGAAGAAGACCGTGACCAGCACGATCGCGGGCAGTGCCCACGGCAGCCAGGCCGCCCTGTTCCGCATCACCATCCGGGCAGCCCCGCCGCCTTGGCCGCCTGCTCGACCTGGCCCTGTAGCTGGGTCGCCGCCTTCTGCGGATCCTTCTGCCCGGCGATCAGCTCGGACATGAGCTGGGCCAGCCCGCCCATGCCGGGGATGTCGGAGTTGAAGGCGATGACCGCGCCGGTGTCGTACGCCTTCTTGACGTCCTGCAGCACGGACGAGACGCCCTGCGGATCGGGCACGTCCTTGAACACGGGGAAGGTCTTGGACGCGGTGATGTACTCGGCGTAGGCCGGGCCGGTCATGAAGCGCACGAAGTCGAGCGACGCCTTCTCCCGCGCCGTGTCACCGGTCTTTGGCAGGTAGAACGTGCCGATCGGGCCGGGCGCGTAGGTCACGAGCGGCTTGTCGCTCGACAGGCCGACGAAGCCGACGGAGTCGTCGACGGTCTTCTGGTCGCCGCCCGCGGCCGCGAGGAGGGCCGGGAGCATGTCGGAGTGCTGGGCGACCATGGCGGCCTTGCCGGTCACGAGGGCCTTCATGGAGTCCTCGAACTTGGCGGTGACGATGTCCTTGTTGAAGCAGCCGTCGGCCTGCAGCTTGGCGTAGGCGGTCAGGCCGGAGACGAAGGGCGAGCCCGGGTCGGCCAGCGTGCTGCTGTGGCCCGAGATGGCCTTGCCGTACGCGTTGGACTGGTTGGCGCCCGCCAGGTAGAGGATGGGCAGGATCTGCACCGGCCAGATCGACCCGCCCGACTCGAAGACCGGTGTGACCCCGGCGGCCTTGAGCTTGGGGCAGGCGGCGGCGAGCTCGGCGAAGTTCGTGGGCGGGGTCAGCCCGGCCGCGGTGAAGACCTTCTTGTTGTAGTAGAGGCCGAAGACCTGGGGGAAGCCGGTGATGGCGGCGTAGACCTTGCCGTTGACGGACCCGGCGCTCTGGTAGAGGTCGCCGGACCTGGCGATGTACGCCTCACCTGTCAGGTCGCGCAGGTTCTCCGCCGGGTTGAGGGCGAGCAGGCCGCTCACCGTCGCGTGGTACTCCAGGATGTCCGGGCGCTCGCCGGTGGCCCACTTGGTCTGGGTGGTGTCCTCGAAGCCGTCGGACGGGATCGACACGAGCTCGACCTTGTGGCCGGACTGCTTCTCGAACTTCTTGTACATCTCCAGCAGCGGCGCCGGATCCGCGCTGTTGTGCCAGAGGGTCAGCTTCACCTGACCGGTTCCCTCCGGCGCGGACGACCCGCAGCCGGCGAGGGACAGGGCGAGGACGGCGCCGATCGCCGCGCCGAGCGTACGGGATGGTGCTCTCACGCCCGTGCTCCTGTTCATGTTAGGGGGTATTGTGTAGAACGTTCTCCATTGGTAGGGCACGAGAGAATCGCCCGTCAAGAGGTAGACCTGAGGATCAGTGACGGGTTAGCCTCCATCTTCAGAAAAGCGTGTAGTTCGTTCTACGAAAACTCTGTGAAGGACGGCGTGTGACGAGCGGACGGGTGACCATCGCCGATGTGGCCAGGCGGGCCGGGGTTTCCACGGCCGCCGTGTCCAAGGTGGTGCGCGGGGCCTACGGCGTGAGCGCGGAGATGCAGGCCAAGGTGACGCAGGCCATCGACGAGCTGGGCTACCGCCCGCACGCCGCGGCCCGCGCCCTGCGCGGACGCACCTACACCCTCGGCGTCATGCTCTCGGACACCCGCAACCCGTTCTTCCCCGACATCATCGAGGGTGTCACCGGCCGGTTGGGCGACACCGAGTACCAGGTGCTGCTCGGACCCGGCGGGATCGAGCCCAAGACGCAGGCCAGGATGACCGACGCCATGATCGACCGGAGCATGGACGGGCTCATCCTGATCTCGCCGGTCATGACGGACGCCGAACTCGCCGCCATCGCGACGGCCATCCCGGTCGTCGTGGTGGGCAGGCACGGCGGCGCCGCGGCCTACGACGCGGTCGTCGACGACGACGTGATGGGGGCGGGGCTCGTGGTCGACCACCTGGTCGGGCTCGGGCACACCCGGATCGCGCACATCACCCACCTGGAGCGGGCCCGCGCCCAGGGACTGCCGCACACGGTGCGCGCCGAAGGCTACCGCCAGGCGATGCGCGCCCACGGACTCGCCGACGACGTGCTGGCCACCTCCTTCACCGAGGAGGGCGGCTTCGAGGGCGCGCGGGAACTGCTCGCGCGCGACGACCGGCCCACCGCGATCTTCGCCGGGGCCGACATCGCGGCGCTCGGCGTGCTGCGCGCCGCCGACGAGGCGGGCCTGTCGGTGCCGGAGGACCTCTCCGTCGCCGGATACGACAACATCGGCATCGCCTCGCTCAAGCGCATCTCGCTCACCAGCGTCGACCAGGACGGGCACGTGATCGGGGCTACCGCCGCGCAACTGCTCGTCGAACGCATCGAGGGACGCTCACGATCGGTGACGTCGTCGGTGTCGCCCACGCTGATCGTCCGCGGTACCACAGGACCGCCTCGCCCCTGAGAACCGGCCGCACCTCGGGGGATCGTCGCGGGCCACGTATTGAAACGATTCAATGGAAGGACCCCCCCACGTGAGACGACTCGCTCTCCTCGCCCTTCTCCTCCCGCTGGTCGTGCCCGCGCAACCGGCCTTCGCCCAGGCGGCCGCTCCGGCCTGCCCGGTCAGGGTCGACCCCGCCGCGTTCGCCTCCGAGGCCCGCCTGAGCGCCCTGGCCGAGCGGCAGAAGGCGTTCGGCCCCAGGCCGACCGGCTCCACCGCGCACGCCGACTACGTCGACTGGCTGGAGGACGAGATGGCGGCCATCCCCGGCCTCCAGTTCTCCTCCCTGCCCTACGCCATCGACCGCTGGGACAGCCTCGGCACCGGCCTGACCGTCGGCGGTACGGCCGTGCAGGTCGCGGCCCCCGTGCCGTTCTCCTCCTCCACCGGCGCGGGCGGCGTCTCGGCGCCGCTCGTCCACCTGGCCGCGGGGACGAACATCACCGCGGCCAACGCCGCCGGGAAGATCGTCGTCAGGGACCTGCCGTGGACCAACGTGCCCAACCTGCTGTTCTATCCACCCACCCTCGGCTACTCCATGTACGACCCGGCCCTCACGATCAACATGCTCGGCTCGGAGTCGATGGAGGCCCCGGCCGCGGCCGACGCCGACCTCAAGGCGGCCGCCGCCGCGGGCGCGGTGGGCGTGATCGAGGTCAGCCAGCTCCCGCACACCCAGATCCAGGGCATGTACGCGCCCTACGAGGGCCTGCCGTACGGCGTGCCAGGCGCGTACGTCGGCGCCGACCAGGGCAAGCAGATCAAGGACGCGCTGGCCGCCGGGCAGCCGGTCCAGGCCGCGCTGACCGTGAACGCCGCCTGGACGCCGACGACGACCCGCACCCTGCTCGCGACGCTTCCCGGCGGGAGCGCCCAGAAGATCGTCGTGGAGAGCCACACCGACGGCATGAGCCCGGTGTGGGACAACGGCCCGCTCACCATGATCGAGATGGCCCGCTACCTGTCGTCGCTACCGGTGGAGTGCCGTCCGCGCACCGTGCAGTTCGCGTTCGTGACCGGCCACCTCTACCAGCACCTGACCGGCCCCAACGTCCGCGAGGGCGGCGCGGGTCAGCTCGCCGCCCAGCTCGACGCCGAGTACGACCAGGGCAAGGTCTCCTCCGTCGTCGTGCTCGAGCACCTCGGCGCCAAGCGCTACGACGCGGTCGCCAGGCCGAACGGCCTGCCGGGCAAGCAACTCGTCGCCAACCCCACCCTCACCGAACTGCTGCTGGTCCCCGTCAGCGAGAGCACGCCGCTGCGCGAACTGGTCAAGGGGCACATCCAGTACTGGGACGTGAAGCGCACCGCGATCCTCAAGGGCCTGTCCGCGGCCGACCTCACCAGGGTGCCGCGCCACTGCAGCTTCGGTGGTGAGGGCACGCCGTACAACCAGCACCTGCTGCCCGTCATCTCGCCCATCGCCGCGCCCAAGACGCTGTTCTCGCCGCAGTTCGGCACCGAGGCGATCGACCTGCCGGCGATGCACAAGGCGTCGCTCGCCTTCACCGACGTCGTGCTCGACCTCGGCCCGATGGCCCAGTCGGCCGTCGCGGGCGACGTGACCGCCATGCGCCAGCAGCGTGCCTCCGGCACGCCGGGGTGTGCGTGAGCACAGACAGGAGGACGCCCGTGCGTCGGCACACCGCCGTCGGCGCCGGGCGTCCGCCCACCGCCGGCGACGGGAAGTTCGCCCTCACCGCCGACGCCACCGGGCTGCGGACCTTCGCGCCGCTGGACACGCAGGCGCGGTGGGGCCGGCACACGATGCCCGCCCCAAGGGCCACGTGCTGGAGGACGCGCTCACCGACCAAGACGGCGTCGGCTGTCCGGAATCGTATTTCTCTCTCAGGAGACGTTCGCGTCTCCGAACAATCCACGAGGTGACCATGGAGAACTTCACCCGTCGGCAGGCGTTGCGGGCAGGGGCGCTCGGCCTCGTGTCGGCCGGATTCCTGTCGTGGACCACCGAGGCCAACGCCGCCTCCACCATCGAGACGATCTACAAGGCGGCGGGCCCGTGGCCGGTCGCCACCGGCACCTCGGGCGGCCACCGGCTCTACTACCCCGCGACCCTGGGCTCGGGCGGCGTCACCCACCCGATCGTCACATGGGGCAACGGCTCGTGGGCCACCCCCGACAACTATCCGGGACTGCTCAACCACCTCGCCTCGTGGGGCTTCGCGGTGGTCGCCTCCACCGACACGACCACGGGCACCGGAGCCGAGATCCTCGCCGCCGCCCAGCACCTCGTCGGCCTCGGCGCAGACCCCGCCAGCGTCTTCCACGGCAAGCTGAACACCGCCCAGGTCGCCGCCGTCGGCCACTCCCAGGGCGCGGGCGGATCCATCAACGCGGCCAACCACTCCGCCGGGCTGATCAAGACCGTCGTGCCGATCGCCGTGCCCGCGCAGTGGATGGCCGGCCCGGGAGACGAGTTCTCCGTCGCCGATCTGACCTGCCCGGTGCTCTTCCTCAGCGGCGCGAACGACTGGCTGATCTCCTCGGCCGCGACCGTGCAGGGCTACTACGACCAGGCCACCGCCGGAGCGGGCAGGGCGCTGCTCAAGGGCGCGGGGCACAACGACATCCAGAACACCGGCGGGGCCTTCCTCGGCTACGTGACCGCCTGGCTGAGGTACCGCCTCCAGGCCGACACCCAGGCTCGCGGGGCGTTCGCCGGCGGCACCGCCGAGCTCCCCACCAACACCGCCTGGCAGAACCAGGCACTCAAGAATCTCACCTGACCGGCGATCCCCGCCGGCCACCCGGGCACACCATGATCTTCAATGAACCCATCGACCGGAGGTTGTGACATGCACTCCTACTCGAGCGCAGTGGCGCCGACCCCGCTACTGGGCGAGACCATCGGCGACAACTTCGAGCGGACCGTACGGCGCTTCGGCGACCGCGAGGCACTCGTCGACGTGCCCTCCGGTCGTCGCTGGACCTACGCCGAGCTCGACGCCGACGTGAACCGGCTGGCCCTCGCGCTCCTCGCCTCCGGCATCGCCAAGGGCGACCGGATCGGCATCTGGGCACCCAACCGCGCCGAATGGGTGATCGTCCAGTACGCCACCGCGAAGATCGGCGCGATCCTGGTCAACATCAACCCCGCCTACCGCGGCCACGAGCTCGACTACGTCGTCAGGCAGTCGGGCCTGCGCCTGCTCATCAGCGCGCTCACGCACAAGGGCAGCGACTACCGCGCGATGGTCGAGGAGATCGGGTTCGCCGACGTCGTCTACCTCGGCGACCCCGGCTGGGACCGGCTGCTGGCGCTGACCGCCCCCGAGGAGCGGCTGCGCGAGCGCATGGCGTCGCTGAGCGCCGACGACGCGATCAACATCCAGTACACCTCCGGCACGACCGGCTTCCCCAAGGGCGCCACGCTCTCGCACCACAACATCCTCAACAACGGGTTCTTCGTCGGCGAGCTCCTCCACTACGACGAGCACGACAGGGTGTGCCTGCCGGTGCCCTTCTACCACTGCTTCGGCATGGTGATGGGCAACCTCGGCGCCACCTCCCACGGCGCGTGCGTGGTGATCCCCGCGCCCGGCTTCGACCCCGAGGCGACGCTGCGGGCCGTACAGCAGGAACGATGCACCTCCCTGTACGGCGTGCCGACCATGTTCATCGCCGAGCTCACCCTCGCGGGGCGGTACGACCTGTCCAGCCTGCGCACCGGCATCATGGCGGGCTCGCCCTGCCCTGTCGAGGTGATGAAGCGCGTCGTCACCGAGATGAACATGGCCGAGGTCGCCATCTGTTACGGCATGACCGAGACCTCGCCCGTCTCCACCATGACCAGGTCCGACGACAGCCTGGAGCGTCGCACCGAGACCGTCGGACAGGTGATGCCGCACGTCGAAGTCAAGATCACGCACCCGGAGACCGGGCTGACCGTGCCGCGCGGCGAGCCCGGCGAACTGTGCACGCGCGGCTACTCGGTCATGCTCGGCTACTGGAACGAGCCGGAGCGCACGGCCGAGGCCGTCGACGCCGCCCGCTGGATGCACACCGGCGACCTGGCCACCATGGACGCCGACGGTTACGTCAACGTGGTCGGCCGGATCAAGGACATGGTCATCAGGGGCGGCGAGAACGTCTACCCGCGCGAGATCGAGGAGTTCCTCTACCGCCACCCCGACATCGCCGACGTGCAGGTGATCGGCGTGCCCGACGAGAGGTACGGCGAGGAGCTCATGGCCTGGATCGTCATCCGCGAGGGCGGCACACCCCTGACCGCCGAGGCCGTCAGGGAGTTCTGCGCCGGCAAGCTCGCCCACTACAAGATCCCGCGCTACGTCCACGTCGTCGACGGGTTCCCGATGACGGTCACCGGCAAGATCCGCAAGGTCGAGATGCGCGAGGAGGGCGTGCGCCTGCTCGGGCTCGGCCGGTGAGCCGGTCATGAGGCCTGCGGTCACCACTCGTGGTGCTTCTCGTCACCGAGTGGTGACCTCGGGCGTGGCAGGTGTGTGCCGGCGGGACAGGTGACAGCAGGCTGCCTCCGTCGGTGCCGGCCGAGGCGGGTTCTGGCGCCGCGCAGGCCTGCGAAA
Source organism: Streptosporangium sp. NPDC051022 (assembly GCF_040683035.1). NCBI lineage: Bacteria > Bacillati > Actinomycetota > Actinomycetes > Streptosporangiales > Streptosporangiaceae > Streptosporangium > Streptosporangium sp. NPDC051022. Next base: position 243,051 of record NZ_JBFBCF010000008.1, read on the forward strand.
GGGCGCGGGAAGGCGAAACGTCCGCGTGCCCCGGAGTGTCCGCGTGCCCTGGAGTGTCCGCGTGCCCTGGAGTGGAGGTGGAATCAGGCTTGCGTTGAAGCTCGCTCCACGAGTTCGGGTCGGAAGACGACCTGTCTGACTTCCTTCGTTCCGCGGCCCGACGCCTCCTGGAGCAGGAGATCGACCGCCGTCTGACCGAGCAGGGCGGCCGGCTGCCTGATCGATGAGAACGGCACGATCGCCGCGGCGGCGAAATCGATGTCGTCGTATCCGATCAGTGCCATGTCTTCCGGCACCCGTAGTTTTCCTCGCAGCATAAGCGCCTGCAACAGTCCCATCGCAAGCAGGTCATTGGCGGCGAACACCGCGTCGGGGCGCTCCGCCGGGGTTCTCGCCTGCAGGGCCTCGCCGGCGGTACGGCCCTCCAGCACCGTCAGGCTCTCGGTTGGAAACACCTCGATCGCGGCGCCCGCGACCTTGGCGACAGCGCGGCGAGCACCCTCAAGACGATCGGAGACCTGCCGGATGCCGAGTGGCCCACCCACGAAGGCGATCCGACGGCGGCCCCGCTCCAGCAGGTGCTGAGCGGCGAGGAACCCGCCGGCGACGTCGTCGACCGCCACCGAGGAGAAGCTGCGAGGAGGAGCCTGCCTGTCGACGAGCACGACCGGAGTACCGCCGCGGCGCAACCGCTCAAGCCTGGAGAGTTCCTCGTTGAGCGGAGTGATCAGCAGGCCGTGAACCCGCTGCTCCTCGAAGAGATCGAGATACGCCGCCTCTCGGACGCTGTTCGCGCCGCTGTTGCCGAGCAGCACGGTCAGGCCTTCCGCGGCCGCGCGATCTTCGGCGCCGCGCGCGACCTCGGTGAAGAAAGGGTTGCGCACGTCAAGCACCACCAACCCGATCGAACGACTTCTTCCAGCTCGTAACTGTCGAGCCGCGTCGTTCCGGACAAAGCCCAGTTCTTCGATCGCGGAGAGCACGCGTTCGACGGTCGCCGGGGCGACCTTGTCCGGGTGGTTCAGGACATTGGAGACGGTACCCACCGAGACTGACGCCGCGGCTGCGACATCGCGAACGCTCACCGTCATCAGTTCTCCCCTTGGTGCTCAGCCTGGCTGCCGGCTTCTCGCTCGCTGCGAGCATCGCCGCGCACAACCACACTCTGAAGGCGGCGACCTCTCGGATCGCCGAGGCACTCCGAGAACATAGCGCGTTGCGACTGGCATGACTTGCTCGCGCCGGCCGTTGTAACTACGCTTTGAAACGTTTCAATCCTACATCGCCCGCCTTCGACCGACCCTTCGACCGAGCCGAGACTCTCGAGCGCGGGTGCGTCCGACGACGATCGGCCCGACCGGGGCGCCCGGCGCCCGACCGAGATCTTCCACCTCGAAGCCCGGTTCGCCGCCCTCGACGACGAACCGGGCCGCGGCATCCGACCGACAGAAAGAAGCGATCGTGACCACGCTCTCCCCCGAGACCCTGGCCGAGCTCGAGCGGCAGGCCATCGAGTTGCCGAGCTGGGCGTTCGGCAACTCGGGCACCCGCTTCAAGGTCTTCTCGACACCGGGCACGCCGCGCGATCCGTACGAGAAGATCGCGGATGCCGCGCAGGTGCACGCGTACACGGCACTCGCGCCGACCGTGGCCCTGCACATCCCGTGGGACACGGTCGGCTCCTACGACGACCTGCGCAGGCACGCCGAGGACCTCGGCGTCGCCCTCGGCACGATCAACTCGAACACCTTCCAGGACGACGACTACAGGTTCGGCGCCCTCACCCACGAGGATCCGAGGGTTCGGCGGAAGGCGATCGACCACCACTTCGAGTGCATCGACATCATGCACGCCACCGGCGGCCGCGACCTGAAGATCTGGCTCGCCGAGGGCTCGAACTACCCGGGCCAGGCCGACCTGCGCGGCCGTCAGGATCGCCTGCACGAGTCGCTGAAGACGGTCTACGACCGGCTCGGCGACGGGCAGCGCCTCGTGCTCGAGTACAAGTTCTTCGAGCCGGCGTTCTACCACACCGACGTGCCCGACTGGGGCACGAGCTACGCCCAGGTCGCCGCGCTCGGCGACAGGGCCATGGTCTGCCTCGACACCGGCCACCACGCGCCCGGAACCAACATCGAGTTCATCGTCATGCAGTTGCTGCGCCTCGGCAAGCTCGGCTCCTTCGACTTCAACTCGCGCTTCTACGCCGACGACGACCTCATCGTCGGCGCGGCCGACCCGTTCCAGCTGTTCCGCATCCTCTTCGAAGTCATCCGCGGCGGCGGTCTCAACCACCCCGACGTCGCGTTCATGCTCGACCAGTGCCACAACGTCGAGCACAAGATCCCCGGCCAGATCCGCTCGGTGCTCAACGTGCAGGAGATGACCGCGCGTGCCCTGCTCGTCGACCGTGAGGCCCTCGCCGCCGCCCAGCGCAGTGGCGACGTACTCGAGGCGAACCGCGTCTTCATGGACGCGTTCCACACCGACGTGCGCCCGGCCCTCGCGGAGTGGCGCGAGTCGCGGGGTCTGCCCGCCGACCCGATGAGGGCCTTCGCCGAGTCGGGCTACCTCGCCCGGACCGCCGAGGAGCGCGTCGGCGGCACGCAGGCCGGCTGGGGCGCGTGAGCCCGTCGAGTCGCCGAGAATCGACCGCTCCCGCCCGGAGAGCATCGATCTTCGGTGACTCGTGGGAGATCGGGGGACCCTCAGACTCCCGGTACCACGACGGTCTCGACGCGGCCTGTCCAACCGACGGGGAACAGACCACCACCCGCCACACCGAAGGATCCCGCTCATGACGAACCAGGCAGCCGCAGACCTCATCGCGCGGTCGAACCGCCTCGGCGCCGACCCGAAGAACACGAACTACGCCGGCGGCAACACGTCGGCGAAGGGCACCGAGACCGACCCGGTTACGGGCGAGCCCGTCGAACTGCTCTGGGTGAAGGGCTCGGGCGGCGACCTCGGCACGCTCACCGAGGCCGGGCTCGCGGTGCTGCGCCTCGACCGGCTCCGCGACCTCGTGAAGGTGTACCCGGGCGTCGAACGCGAGGACGAGATGGTCGCCGCGTTCGACCATTGCCTGTTCGGGCTGGGTGGACCGCACGGCAGAGGCGGCGCCGCGCCGTCGATCGACACGGCCATGCACGGCCTCGTCGACGCCGCGCACGTCGACCACCTGCACCCGGATTCGGGCATCGCCGTCGCGACCGCCGCCGCCGGCGAGGAGCTCACGAAGAGGATCTTCGGGGACCGGGTCGCGTGGGTGCCGTGGCGCCGCCCGGGCTTCCAGCTCGGCCTCGACATCGCGGAGATCAAGGCGAAGAACCCGCGGGCGGTCGGCTGCATCCTCGGCGGCCACGGCATCACCGCGTGGGGCGACACCTCCGAGGAGAGCGAGAGGAACTCGCTCTGGATCATCGACACCGCCGCGGCGTACCTCGCCGAGCACGGCAGGCCGGAGCCGTTCGGCGCGGTCGTGCCGGGCTACGAGCCGCTGCCCGAGGCCGAGCGGCGCGCGAAGGCCGCCGCGCTCGCGCCGACGATCCGCGGGCTCGCGTCGTACGACGGGCCGCGGCTCGGCCACTTCACCGACAGCGAGGTGGTGCTCGAGTTCCTCTCCCGGGAGAAGCTGCAGCCGCTCGCGGCGCTCGGCACGAGCTGCCCCGACCACTTCCTGCGCACGAAGGTGAAGCCGCTCGTGCTCGACCTGTCGGCGTCGGCGAGCGTCGAGGAGAGCATCGCGCGCCTCAAGGAGCTGCACGAGCAGTACCGCGCCGACTATCGGGCGTACTACGACGCCTACGCGACCGAGGATTCCCCCGCGATCCGCGGCGCCGACCCGGCGATCGTGCTCGTGCCCGGCGTCGGCATGTTCTCGTTCGGCAAGGACAAACAGACCGCGCGCGTGGCCGGAGAGTTCTACGTGAACGCGATCAACGTGATGCGCGGCGCCGAGGCGCTGTCGGCCTATGCCCCCATCTCCGACGAGGAGAAGTTCCGCATCGAGTACTGGGCGCTCGAGGAGGCCAAGCTGCGGCGTATGCCGAAGCCCAGGACACACGCGACGCGCATCGCGCTCGTCACCGGCGCTGCCTCCGGCATCGGCAAGGCCGTCGCCACCCGGCTCGCGGCCGAGGGCGCCTGCGTCGTCGTCGCCGACCTCGACCTCGAGAAGGCGCAGGCGGTGGCGTCCGAGCTCGGCGGCACGGATGTCGCGATCGGCGTGCAGGCGAACGTGACGGACGCCGCGCAGGTGCAGGCCGCGATCGACGAGGCGGTGCTCGCCTTCGGCGGCCTCGACCTCGTGGTGAACAACGCCGGCCTCTCGCTCTCGAAGCCGCTCCTCGAGACCACCGAGGCCGACTGGGACCTGCAGCACGATGTCATGGCCAAGGGCTCGTTCCTCGTGTCGAAGGCCGCCGCGCGGGTGCTCATCGAGCAGGGCCTCGGCGGCGACATCGTCTACATCTCCTCGAAGAACTCGGTGTTCGCCGGCCCGAACAACATCGCCTACTCGGCGACGAAGGCCGACCAGGCCCACCAGGTGCGCCTGCTCGCGGTCGAGCTCGGCGAGCACGGCGTCAGGGTCAACGGCGTCAACCCCGACGGCGTCGTGCGCGGCTCGGGCATCTTCGCCTCGGGCTGGGGCGCCAACCGGGCGAAGACCTACGGCATCCCCGAGGAGGACCTCGGCAGGTTCTACGCCCAGCGCACGATCCTGAAGCGCGAGGTGCTGCCCGAGCACGTCGCGAACGCGGTGTTCGTGCTCACCGGCCCCGAGCTCAGCCACACCACCGGCCTGCACGTCCCGGTCGACGCGGGGGTCGCCACCGCGTTCCTGCGATGACCGCCGGGGCGGTCGCCGCGGTCGACCTTGGGGCCACGAGCGGCCGGGTCGTCGTCGGGCACGTCGACCAGGCGGCCGGCACGCTCGGGCTCGACCACGTCGCGCGGTTCCCGAACAGGCCCGTGCGCCTGGCGTCGGGCCTGCACTGGGATCTCACGGGCCTGTACCGCGACCTCACGCACGGGCTCGCGGACGCGTTCCGCCGCGAGCCCGGCGTCGCGTCGATCGGCGTGGACTCCTGGGCCGTCGACTACGCGCTGCTGCGCGGCGACCGCGTCCTCGGCGAGCCGTTCCACTACCGCGACGAACGCAACGAGGCCGCGGTCGAGGCAGTGCACGCGCGGGTGCCGTTCGAGGAGCTCTACCGCCGCAACGGCCTGCAGTTCCTGCCGTTCAACACCGTGTACCAGCTCGCGGCCGAGCGGGCGGGCGGATGCCTCGGGCTCGCCGATTCGCTCCTGCTCGTCCCCGACCTCGTCGGCTTCCAGCTCACGGGCGCGAAGGTCGCCGAGCGCACCAACGCCTCGACGACCGGGCTGCTGGACGTCGAGACGGGCGAATGGGACCGCGAGCTCGCCGAGCGGCTCGGGGTCGAGGCGTCCGTGCTGCCCCGCCTCGTCTCGCCGGGCGCCTCACTCGGCGGCCTGCGGCCCGGGGTCGCCGCCGAACTCGGCGCTCCCGCCGGGATGCAGGTCGTGGCCGTCGGCTCGCACGACACGGCCTCGGCGGTCGTCGCCGTGCCGATGCGCCCCGAGTCCGCGGCCTACATCTCCTGCGGCACCTGGGGCCTCGTCGGCGTCGAGCTCGAGCGGCCGGTGACCACGGACGCCGCGCGCGAGGCGAACTTCACCAACGAGGGCGGCGTCGACGGCCGGGTGCGCTTCCTGCACAACGTCATGGGGCTCTGGCTGCTGTCGGAGTCGGTGCGCTGGTGGGAGCGCGACGGGTCGTCGATCGACCTGCCCGGGCTTCTCGCACAGGCGGCCGCGGTCACGACCGCGGTGCCCGTGTTCGACGCGAACGACCCGCGGTTCCTCGCCCCGGGCGACCTGCCGGGGCGCATCGCGGAGTGGTGCGCCGAGCGCGGGGTCGCCGCGCCGCGGAGCCGCGCGGAGTTCGCCCGCTCGATCGTCGAGAGCCTGGCAGAGGCGTTCGCGAGTGCCGTGCGCACCGCGTCGGCCCTCTCGGGCGTCGGCGTCGAGACGATCCACATCGTGGGCGGCGGCGCGCTCAACGAGCTGCTCTGCCGGCGCACGGCCGACCGCTCGGGCCTCCCGGTGCTCGCGGGACCCGTGGAGGCGACGGCCATCGGCAACGTGCTCGTGCAGGCCCGTTCCGCGGGCTTCGCTGAGGGCGACCTCGAGACACTCCGCTCGCTCGTCGCCCGGGTCTTCAGCCCGATGCGCCATGATCCGGCTGGCTGAACGCCGCCCGCAAAGCAGAAGGACGAGACATGGTGCGACGCCGGTTTCGAGTATCTGGAGATCTGGCATAACCGGCGGCGGCACAGCAGCCTGGGCACGCTGACCCCGACAGAGTTCGAAAACACGACCATCGTGGCATGACAGTTCAGAAACCCGCCCCACGAGACCCGGGGCACACCAAGGTCTCCATCAAAGCCGGGGCGATTCATACATCCATCAGACCGGGATGTGGGGCGGTGGTCATTCCGCTCACTTGGAGCCGGGCTTTTGCTCCGTGGAAGCGTCCCACCGGCTGGTAAGTCGGCGGGGCGCCGTCCTGTGCGAACGATTGAGGAGAACTGACTCTTCTCGGTTCAGTCGCCGCTAGTCGCATGAGTCGCAAGCGCCGGTCGCGGGAAGCTGCACGAAGCAGCGGGGACAGATCCGGAGAGGCTTCTCCGCGGGTATGTGTCGACGCTCGATGGCAGCTTGATGCCGGGGGGCGAGTGCAGGAACGCCGCCATCAGGGGGCAGGGGCGCGCCGAAGCGGCGGTAGCACGCCAGCCGAGAGCGAGCGGCGTGCCACTCGCGGTCTTGAAGGTCGTTCACTGACGGCTCTCCGGCAATCTTGAGAACTTCCTTGTAGCCCTCGCCTACCATGCCGTCATCGGTGCGTACCACCAGAGCGGTAAGCGGCGGATCGCCGCGGTGGTGAGCTTCCCGAACCACCTTGCTCAGGACGGATCCGATCCAGTTGTGGAGCAGAGCCCTGGTGCGGATACCTGTACTCTCCTGGATCTTCTCGGCAAGCTCCTTGTAGGTGATGACTGCGTGATACGTGCGTGCCACACCGACGAGTAGGGGATAGGCCTCACAGGCCCAGATCTCCCAGGCCTCCGCCGCCGCCACGGGAGTGCCGTCAGATACGCGCCAATAGCCGTGCTGCGACATGCCCAGTTCCCCAAGGCCCACCGTGCGTCCAATTGTTCAGCGGGCGATCGGCGCCCTCCAGCGTCATCCTTCCGTACGCTGCGTGTGTACGCCATGAATTTGCTTGAGACGGCATTGGTGCCGGCAACGCTTTTCACCCTGAGTGGCGGCCTGTCTCGATGGCGTGCAGGACCGCGATGGCCTGCACGATCGTGGTGACGCGGTGCGGGCAGCAGCCCGTCGGCGGCCGGTGTCGTGCACGAGGCCGCCGGGCGGCGGGACGCGGTCAGCCACGCGGTCGCACGCGATGAACCCGGCGACGCCGGTGGTCATCCCGCGATAATGGCCGACGTGGAGGAGGTCGAGGTCGTCGTCGCCCATCACGAGCGCGCGACCCTGCGCGTCGGCGACGTGTTCCTGAAGATCGACGCTGATCAGACACGCACCGACGTCGAGGTCGAGGCGATGGCCATGGCGCCGATCCCGACTCCGGAGGTCCTGTGGCGCAGGCCGCCCGTGCTCGCGCTCGCCGCCCTCCCGGGGACGGCACTCGGCCGCCTCGGCGAGCCGTCGACCGCGTCGTCGGCGGCGTGGGCCGCGGCGGGTGCCGCCGCACGGAAGCTGCACGACGCGCCGCTGCCGCCATGGCCCGGCCGGAGCCTCGACGAGGTCGCATCGCACCTCGACGGCGAATGCGAGTGGCTCGTCACGAACGGCGTCCTTCCCGCCGACCTGGTCATGCGCAACCGCCGGGTTGCCGAGGCCGCGCTCCGGCCGTGGACACCGGTGTTCACGCACGGCGACCTGCAGGTCACCCACGTTTTCGTCGACGGTGACGAGATCACCGGTGTGATCGACTGGTCCGAGGCGGGCCAGGGCGATGCCCTGTTCGACCTCGCCACCTTGACGCTCGGACACGAGGAGCACCTTGGCGACGTCGTCGCCGGCTACGGCACCGATGTCGACCTCGACGTGATCCGCGCGTGGTGGTCGCTGCGAAGCCTGCTGACGGTCCGCTGGCTGATCGAGCACGGCTTCGACCCGTCCTCGCCAGGCTGCGAGGTCGATGTGCTGAGATCCCGGCTGTGACGCTGCACGAGCCCGACAGCCACGAGTGCCGTTCTGCCGCATCGAGCGGGCCATCTCCTGAAGCGCGCCGTCTTCCGGGCCGGCGAGGTCATCTTCCTCGAAGATCCCGGGCAGCCGGTCGGTGACACCGGAAGCCGACGCACGACCCGAGTCGAGGAGTCACCGCCGGTTCCTGTCCTCAGGAGCCGCGGAGACGGCCGACGAGCTGGTTGCGGCTGCGTACGCCGACCTTCGCGAAGATCGATTTGAGGTAGTCCTGAATGGTGTAGGCCGACAGATGCAACCGGTCGGCGATCTCGGCGGTGGAACGGCCCGTGAGGATCTCCTCGCACACCTCTCGCTCCCGCGCGGTCAGGGCGTAGGAGGTCAGCATGATGCTGATCACCTCGTCGGCGGGTACCGGTTCGACGGTGATGAGCACCCGCTCGGCCGGCGAGTCCAGGGCCACCAACTGCGCGGCGCGGAGCGCGACCCAGGTCCCCGAGATGTCACGCATGCGGGCGTACGCTGTGCCCGTAGGGGAACCGGACAGCGTGGCGGCCACCGCCTGCAGCGCGACGTCGAGCCAGCCGGGGCGTGTCGCCTGCCAGGCCTCCAGCCATTCGAGGGCGGCGGGCGTGGCGCCCTTGAACTCGCCGCCGGCACCGACCACGATCACGACCGGGCCGCCGGAGCCCGCACGGGTGCCGGGCATCCTGCTCCTGTTCGCCGTCCGCAGCGCTATGCCGATCAGCGGAGCGACCGAGGCCAGGAAGTCTGCCTCGGCCGTGGAGAAGTCGGGTCCGCCAGGGCCGCGCATCAGGCCGGCGATTCCCCAGCAGGCACCGTCGCTGACGAAGGAGGCGCGCAGGTCGAAGGCCACCCCGATGGACTTGTAGAGCTCGTTGAAGCGCCGGCTGCGCACGACCTCGCCGAACGGCAGGTCGGAGAGCCGGCCGATGGGGTCCTGTCTCCGCGCCAGGTCGGCGAAGCTGTTGCCGTCAGAGGGGCCGTACTCGATCTCGGCGAACAGGGCCTCCTGCTGTCTCGAGGGGTTGAGGTCGACCGTCACCGAACCGGTGGGCAGCATGGTCTGCGGGTCCACAGCCGCCCAGCAGGTGGCGTCGTACGGCACGACCCGGCCGACCACGTCGATCGCCTCCTGCTGGACGTCGGCCGGGCTCAGGCCGGCCGCCGCGAGGGCGGATAGGGCGCGCCTGGCCTCGCAGGCCCGTGCCTGGTTCACCATGCTCCCAGTATCGAAGAGTCGTCCACCGGCCACCATCCCAGATTCCTGGGGGTGCCGGCCGGGCGAGATCACCCTTCGCCTGGGATGGAGCGCGACCGCACCAGGTTCCTAGCCTGAGAGCGCAAAGCGGTAGCACCGGGGACTGCAACCCCCGCGCCACAGAAGGAGATTCGATGTCCCAGCAGATTCACCACAGCCTTGCCGGCGAGGGCAGGGAGCTGTTCACGGTCGACAGCACCGCGACGGTGAAGGTCGGCGCGGAGCACACCAACGGTGAGTACGAGTTGTTCGAGATCGACGGCGAGCGAGGTAGCTTCGTCCCGCCGCACCGGCACCCCTGGCCCGAGTCGTACTACATGCTGCACGGCAGGATGTCGGTTCAGGTGGGCTCCAAGCGGTACGAGATGGGCCCCGGCGAGTCGATCACGGTCCCCACCGGTGCCGTGCACACCATCGAGGTGCGTAGCAAGGCCGCGAAGTTCCTGGCTTTCAGCCTGACCGACGGCACCGGAAAGCTCTTCGCCGACCTCGACGCGAACGTTCCCACCGGGCGCGCGATGGAGGAACTGGCTCCGCTCATCACCGAGATCGCCGAGCGGAACCGGACCACCTTCATCGGCCGTCCCGCGCAGTAACCCTCTCATTCAGGCAGGCCGAGGGAGGCCCCGGCCAGGGGCCTTCCGGCATTCATGGAGGAGATCATGGACTTCCGACTACTCGGTGAGACGGCGGTGCTGGCGGCTGACGGCACGTCACTCGATCTCGGCCCCAGAACGCAGCGCATGGTGCTCGGCGCGTTGATGCTCAGGGCGGACAGGACCATCGACATCGAGCAGCTCATCGACGTGATCTGGCCGGAGACCGCGAACAGTCGCGTCGCCGTGAGGGGCCTGCATGTGTACGTGTCCAAGCTGCGCCGGATCCTCGAGCCGGGTACGGAGCGACGCGGCGACTACAAGATCCTCGCCAGGCGCCCCAGGGGCTACCGCCTGACCGTCCGGCAGGAGTCCCTGGACATCGGACGGGTGCGCATCCTGGCACAGGAGGGCCGCAGGCTTTTCGCCGCGGGCCACAGCGCGCAGGCGTCGGCCGAGCTGCGCAAGGCACTCGCCGAGTGGCGGGGGGAGCCGCTGGCGGATTTTCCCGACGGGCCGTGGATCCGTGACGAGGTGCACTACCTGGCCGAGTTGCACAGGGGCCTCATCGAGGACGCGGCGGAGGCGGATCTGGCTCAGGGGTTCGGCCCCGTGCTGGTCCCCGAACTGGGACGGCTGCTGGCGGCCTTCCCGTACCGGGAGCGGCTGCGTTTGCTCACCGCGCACGCCCTCTACCAGGCGGGCCGGCAGGCGGACGCGCTGTCCCTCATCGCCGAAGGACGCAGGCAGATGGCCGAGGTATTCGGTCTCGACCCCGATCCCCGCATCCGCCTGATGGAGGATCGGATCCTGCGCCACGATTCCTCGCTCACCCCGCGGCAGGTGGTGCGACTGCACGGCAACAGCTGTGCGAGGGCGCGGCGTCAGGCGACCACCGGGCTCACCACGAAGATGTCGGCAACGTCGCCGCAGACGGGCACTTTGCCGACGCCGAAAGGGTTGCTGTCATATGTCACTACCTGTTCCATCCCATGACGTCGTGGTGGTACGAGAGGCGGAGACCGAGATCCTCGCGACCGCCCAGGTGACCGGGCGACTGTATGCCGACAGCGGTCAGGTCGGGGGAGCTCTCAGCGCTCAGCGGATCACTCTCGAGCAGGGAGCCTCGGGAGCATCGCCGCACCATCACACCGGGGCCAGCGAGCTCTTCTACGTCCTGCGGGGAGCGGCCGAGATCCTCACCGGAGAACGCGTCCTCACGGCGGAGCAGGGAGACCTGGTCGTGGTCCCGCCTCGCGCCGTCCATGCCTTCGCCGCCGCCCCCGGAACCGAGGCCGATCTGCTGATCGTCGTCACGCCCGGAATAGAGCGCTTCGAGTACTTCCGTCAACTGCAGCGGGTCGCCAAGGGCGAGGCCGCCTTGGAGCGCATCCTCGAAGCCCAGGACCTCTACGACAACCACTTCGACGAAAACCAGGTCTGGCAGCGGCACCTTCTCCGGCGCGCACCGGGTTTTCGGGCTTGATGGTGTGATGCGGTTCCAGGAGCTCCCGGGGATCGTCTACGACGACACAGCGTGCCCGGGTCCGGTCGTTGACGGACGCCGACCTGTCGTACCGGCTTCTGGACGCGTCCCCATATAGACACGGGAGCATGGCTTCAGCTCCCATTAGCTCCCATTAGCCGCGGTGCGGACAAAACGGTCGCGTTCTTGCCGGGGAGTCCCAAGGGTCCCGGCCCGGGCGAAAGGCGTCCGCCGGTGCTCGCCAGCCCGCCACGCCGACATCGCGGAGTCCGGCCACAGTACCGAGATGATCTTCTGCTGCGACGACGGCGCGTTATCTCTATGGGCGACCCGCCGTACAACCGGCTTCGCACCACGGCGGCGGTCGCGCCCTACGCCCAGGCGGCCACGCTCAGTACGGATCCCGCTCTCCGGGCCTTTCTCGAGCGGCGGGCCAAGGAACTGCCGCGCTGGCCGATTCCCTGCCGATCACGAACCCGGCAGGCGGGCCTGGACCTCGCCCAGCCGTCCGGCAAGGAAAGCACCTTCGGCCCGCCAACCGATCGTAAGGCGCCGTACAAGTCGACTCCAAGAGCGCCGTCCCATCATGGCGGTGGCGAGGAGAAAGCAGCTTCTTCCGCTTATGGATCTTCGTATGAATTCGGTGTCGCTATTTCCCGGAGGGAATTGCCGCCGGATGACCCTCATGAAAGGAAAAGGGGATCGACGTGGGTGTCCATGCATTTGAAATGTTGTGCCAGGCCGTGGAAGAGACGCACGCGGGCCGAGCCGACACCGCCCGGCGCTGGCTGGACAAGTCGCGCGGACTGATCGACCCGGAGAACGCGAACGACGACTTCCTCCACCTGCTCTACCATGACGCGTTGGCCCGTCGGCTGGGAACCGATCAGGACGGGCGGGACAACCTCTACCTGCGCCGGCTCGAGCGGCCGCAGATCGAATTGTTCGATCTGGTGGCCGAACACCTGCCGGTGGTGAATCTGGCCGGCCGCATCGGCGGCGCCCTGCTCGCCCGGCATCTCGCCGGGCGGCGCACGGCCACCCTGCTGTCGATCGGCATCGGCTCGGGCGTCCAGGAGGCGGCGCTCCTGACCGAGCTCGTGAAACACGGCATGGCACCCGGACGGCTGACCGTCATCGGGGTGGACCCCGCGGTCGAAAGCCTCCACCAGGCCGAACGATCCCTCCGCGCCACCGGCGTCACGCTGGACTTCCACGGGGTCGCCCGCTTCGCCGAGCACATGACCGACGATGACTGGGACCTGGTGCGCGGAGCGCCTCGCCCGCTGGTCATGAACGCCGCGTTCGCGCTGCACCACCTGCGTGACTCCTCGGCCGGCGCCGACGAGAGGAGCACGTTCTTCGCGAGGCTGCGAGACGCGGAGCCGGAGGCCGTGGTGCTGTGCGAGCCGGACTCCGATCACCATCGGGTGTCTCTGCCCAAGCGGTTCCACAACTCCTGGCAGCACTTTCACCACGTCTTCCGGCTGATCGACGCGCTGGACGTCTCGGCCGCCGACCGTAACGCGATGAAGCTGTTCTTCCGGCGCGAAGTGGCCGACATCGTCGGCACCGCCGACGACGAGGAGCGCTACGAACGGCACGAGCCGACAGCGCGATGGCTGGACCGGTTGTGCCATGCCGGGTTCCGGCCGACGCCCGCTCCCGCGAGCACGCTGCCGGACACGGCCCATCCCGCCTTCGTCCGCCAAGATCGCGACAGCGTGCGCATCGGATTCGACGGCGAATCGCTCGTGGCCGTCATCCAGGCAATGCCGGCGTAGGCGAGTTGATCAGCTCGCGGGCATGGGAGCCCAGGTCCTGGGCGCCGACGGAGAGCGGCGCGCATACGCTCGTCGGCGTCCTTCACCTGGGGGCGGCCACGTGGGTGTGGCGCTCACCACGGATTAAGCAGCCGAACGCACGGCGCGACCTTCCCGGCCGTCCCGGTGACGACGTCATCCGGCGGGTACTGCGGGAGTTCTCCCTCGGAGGAGGCGCGGCCACAAGTCTGACAGCGGGCTCGATTCATCAGGCATGCGTTCATGATCCCGGTTGCGACGCTGAACTTCCGGAAGGGTCGGCCACATGGTCCTTCCATGGCCCGGTGACGGCCTGATCTTGTCTGGCATGGATCACGCATGTGACATGAGCAGGGGTTTTTCGGGGTAGGTCGAACTGTCAGGCGGTCGGATCCACGACGTCGCCCAGACAACCACAGCCAGCGTCAGCGAATTTGCAGAGGGCACGCGGCCGCCGATATTCGCGGTGGAGGGCTCGATGAACATGCGGACAGCTCAGCCCCAGGCTGGGATCACCCCGAACATGTTTGGGATCTCCTACGGGTTGGCCGGTCTGGCCACCTGCTGGGGGTACGCGGCCATGCGGGGGGTGGCGCCCGCGCTGGTGGCCGACCTCCTGTTCATCGTCACCGCCGTCGTGTGGCTGGTGCTCATAGTCGGCTACGTGTCGCAGGTTCCGCGCCGGCCCGGCGGCTGGCGCGCCGAACTGGCCGATCCGGTGCTGGCGCCGTTCGTGTCGCTGATCCCGATCGTCGGCATGCTCCTGGCGATCGGTCTGATGCCCCACGCCCCTACCGCCGGCCGATGGCTGTTCGCGGTCTTCGCCGCCGCCACCACCATCCTGGCCGGGTGGATCACCGGCCAATGGATCGTCGAAGAGCTCGACCTGGACCGGCTGCACTCCGGCTACGTCCTGCCCGCCGTCGCTGGAGGACTCATCGCCTCCATCGGCGCTGCCCGCGCCGGCTGGACCGCCATCGCCCACGCGTTCATGGGCATCGGCGTCGTGTCGTGGCTGCTCATCGGCTCCGTCATCATGGCCCGGCTACTGTTCCGCCCCCGCCTGCCTGCGCCGCTGATGCCCACCCTGGCCATCGAGGTCGCGCCGCCCGCTCTCGGCGGCCTTGCCTACCTGGCCATCACCCACGACAAGGTCGACGCCGTCGCCCTGGTGTTCGGCGGCTTCACCGTGCTCGCCGTCATCGTCCAGCTCCGGCTGATCCCCGTGTACCGGCGGCTGGCGTTCGGCCCCGCGTTCTGGTCGTTCGCGTTCCCATACGCCGCCGTCGCCATCTTCGCCCTGCACTGGATCGCCTACGGAAGGCCGGTCGGGTACACGGTGTGGGCCTGGTGCGTACTGATCGCGATCACAGCCTTCATCGCCGTGCTCGTCGCCGAGACGACGGCCGCTCTCGCCCGCGGTAGATTCCTGCCCCGACTCCAGCAATCGCAAGCACCGCAGTAACGGCATACCGGCCGACAGCCGATCACAGGTAATCACTTCCCCCGGCGCCCGCTCCTGGGCGCCCCAGTTGCGGGGCGCCTCACAACACAACATCAAGGGGGGCGCGGCGGCGTCCACTGCACGGATCATGGGAGGAAGCAGACGGACATGGAAGCGGCGCGGAGGGTGTCATCCCGCTTGGCCTCGCCGTGGCTCGCGACAGCCGCCGGGCTCGCCCAGGCCACGGGGTGGACGTGACGTTCAAGGTCTACGCCAAGTGCATCGACGGCCGGCGTGACGTGGCCGACCAGCGCATCCCGGACGCCCTCGCCGCATGACACTTACACCGCACATCCACAGGACCCCGGGGTCCGTCCTTGGGTCCTTCGGTGTTCCAGGCCCGGGAATCGTTCCGTGCGCCTCCGGAAAAGCCGCCCCCGCCTGGGGAAACGCACTCCGGAGTATTCCGCCTGTGTTCCGCGACCGGTGGCATCCGGCTACCTGTCGCTGTACACCCCGGGCGGGCCGTACACATGGAAAAGACCAGGTCAGAGTGGAGATGGCCTGGTCTTGGTCGCGCGCCCTGCAGGATTCGAACCTGCGACCGTCGGATTAGAAGTCCGGTGCTCTATCCAGCTGAGCTAAGGGCGCCAGTTTTACCGCCTTGAACTGCTAGTTCTCGGAGGCAAAGAGACGGTATCACGCGTGCACACACTGACTACAGCATAGGATCCGCCTCATGCCCCCCACCAAGAGACAGGATAGATCACCGCGCCTGAGATCCCTACTGGATTCGTGGACTCTCGCCCTCGAATCAGCGAACCGGTCTCCCCACACGATCGTCTCCTACATGGCTACCGGCCGCTACTACTGCACCTACGTCGAACACCACGGCATGCCCGACCGTGTCGAAGGCACCCAGGCCGAGCACATCCGCAGTTTCCTCGTCGCCTGCCTGCAGGGCTGCTGGGCCGACGACAACCACACCGAGCCCTGCCCGTGCGGTGTCCGTAAGCACAGCGCCGGCAACGCCGACAAGCACTACCGCAACCTCAAAGCGTACTTCAACTGGCTCATCAGGGAAGGGGAGCGCAAAGCGGCCCACCCGATGGCCAACGTCGTGCGCCCCACTGTTCCCGACGTTCCCACCGAGACCTTCAGCGACGAGGAACTGAGGGCTCTGCTGAAGGTCTGCTCGGGAGCCACACTGCCGGACCGCCGGGATGCCGCCATCATGCGGATCTTCATGGACACCGGCATCCGCGCCGACGCAATGGCAGGCCTGCGCTACAGCTCCGAGCCGGAAGACTCCGACGTCATGCTGTCGAAGAAGCTGCTGCGCATCCGCAAGAAGGGGGGAGGAGTGGCGATCGTCCCCATCGGCAAGAAAGCGGCCCGGGACCTGGATCGCTACATCCGGGTGCGCGCCCGGCACGCCGAGGCGGACTCGGAGTGGTTGTGGCTGGGGAAGAAAGGCAGACTGCAGAAGTCTGGAATCCAGCAGATGCTCAAGCGTCGCGGAGCCCAGGCCAAGGTCGTCAACGTGCACGCCCACCGGTTCCGGCACACCTTCGCCGACGACTGGCTGGAAAGCGGCGGCAACGAGAGTGATCTGATGCGCATCGCCGGCTGGTCTTCTTACGCGATGGTGCAGCGCTATGGCCGGGCCGCGGCGGATCGCCGAGCGAGGTCTGCTCATGCGCGACTATCGCCGGGTGATCGTATCTGAGATTTGATCGCATATGGATCTGTCAATCTGGCATTAAGGGCAGTCTTTTCTCCCCTTCGGGATCGGCGCGTTCCAGGCATAACGGGCATATTTGGCGTGCTCACCACCCCTTTGGTTACCGACCGTAATGACTCGCTTTCGGGCTGGCTTCGAGTGGTATTCGAACGTGATACTGAAAGTTCAACCCCTATTCCATCGCCGTTCACTGTCACATACAGTGGTCCGCACTGCCGCAAATGCCTCGGGCGAAGCACTGCCGCAGCGGCCGTCTCTGCGTGGGCGGCCAATGGAGGGAAAGCACATGGCACTACGCATCATCCGATGGTCTCTCACCGCGAGCGCCGCGGCGCTCTGGGGGGAAACCTTGGCGATTGCGCTCGATGACACGCACATCAAGATTTTCCTGACAGTCGCCATGGCGACGTTCCTGGTCAGCGTGGCAGCAGTGGGTGCTTGGATGATCCGGGCGGATCATCTAGCCCTCGCTCTGGCCCGCAACAAGATCAGAGAGACACGCCTCGCCGAAGCGCTCAGAGAGGAGGCTGACATGCGAAGAAACGAGCGCAGGATAGGCCACCTCAACCACGTCCTCTGAGGGCGCCATCCGGTTTAGTGGCTCATGGATTTTCTTCGATTCTTTTCTTTCGCCTCGCGGCGGCATCGACCTTGACCCTTCCCCGCTCGCGAGACGAAAGGAAAGGCGAAGACGCATCTTCCTCTGCGCTTTCGTCGTAGTCCGCCAGTGCCTCACTTCTCGCTTCGGAGATCGGCCGGTGGTGTATGGCTAGATCTTCTTCCGATGCCAAGCCGACGTGAACCAGCAGCTCTCCAAGCGTCCGCCCCAGGTCGTTCGCCAGTTTCTGCAATACGGCCACCGAATCGTCGATCACCTCCACGGCAACTCCCCGGCGATCCGCCTCACGGATGAACCACACCGGATAGCGCCGCTCGGTGGTGGCTTTGGCCGGCGCTGTGGCGGCGGTTTGAAATCCAAGGCGTGGAAACTCGGCCTGGGTCTCGAACGTTGAGGGCCGCACGAGTGGCGGGGTCGGCTCTCCGCGCGCCTCGGCGATCTTTGCGAGATCGCCTTGCTGCCATCCAAGGGCGGCTTCGAGTGCGCTCCTATTGCCGGCCTGCGGCCAGCGTTGGGCGGACTCCAGGTTGTAGAGGGTCTTGGTGTCGATGCCAGCAGCTGCCGCCAGGGCAGGGCGGCTTAAGCCCATCTCCCCGCGTCGGGCGACAACGTATGCGGCGGCGCGCTCCAAGTCGCGTCGTCGTCTCATGAGACCCCATCATGCGGGAACGAACGGGAACAAGCTAGAGCCTGACACGCCAAGTTTGCTGGAACAAGCGGCAAGGTCAAGGTCTATAAGGGCTGATCAGGGTCAATGTGGGAAAAATTGGAGCTCCAACCTGCCCAAAAGTTTCACTTTCTTGCCGTTCCTTCCTTGTAAAGTTCCCGTTTGTTCCCCTATGGTTCTTGCATGGCAGAACAGCCCCTTAACCCCGAGGACGTGCGCGTAGGCGCCACGATCCGCGCGCTCAGCGAAGCGCACGGTTGGAAGGTGGGCGAACTCGCGGCCGCGCTCGAACGCAGTCACAGCTATGTGAGCAACGTCATGGCCGGCCGCAAGCACGCGAACCACAAGCTATGCCGCCAGATCGCTGACCTGCTCCGCGTCCCTCTCGCGGCGATCATCAGTAGCGACGAGTACGCCAAGGCCGCCGACGCCGTGAAAAGCGAGGCACCCGTATGACCAGCCGCGCTGAGCGCAGGAGCATCGCCAAACTTGCGGCCAACGCCCGATGGGCCAACGAGGTCGACCGCACCGCAGCGACGGCGACAGCTCGTAAGAGCTCGCCCGCCTCGATCGAGTACTGGCTGAAGAAAGTCGACCCCGACAAGGTCATGCCATACCCGGAGCGGATCAAGCGCGCCGAGAACGCTAAAACTGCGTACTACGAGAAAGCCATGCTTAAGGCGCGCCAGGCCAAGGCGGCCAAAGCCGCAGGCGAGGCGGCATGAGCGGCCTCGACATCCCGGCCACCTCTCCGTTCGACGCGATCAAGCGAGTCGACGAGGGCGGAGACTATTGGCTCGCCCGCGAACTGATGCCGCTTCTGGGCTACCGGAAGTGGGAACGGTTCGCAGACTCCATCGAGCGGGCCATCGTCTCGGCACGCGTCGCTGGCTACGACGCCGACCAGGCGTTTTCCCGGCTCCGGGAAAACGGACAGAACGGCGGAGCCCGAGTCGACTACCGTCTCACCCGCCACGCGTCCTACCTCGTGGCGATGAACGGCGACGTCCGTAAGCCTGAAATCGCTGCCGCTCAGACGTACTTCGCTGTCCGGACCCACGAAGCGGAGACTGCTCAGGTCAGCAGGCCCGAGATCCCACAGACGCTCACCCAGGCGCTTCGCCTCGCGGCAGATCAGGCCGAGCAGATTGAGGAACTCGAAACGGTCAACCGCAAGCTGACGGTGAAAGCCGCGGCGTTCGATGACTGGATCAACGGCAAGGGCTGCTACCTGGTCGGCACGGTCGCGAAGATGCTGGGCCTCGGCCCGAAGCGACTGTGGGACTTCCTGTACGACGAGAAGATCCTGATCCACTCGCCGGGCACGAAGCGACACCGGGAGCCCTACGCGGGCAAGCCGTCCACGACGTGGTTCGAGGTCAAGGCGGTTGAGCCGGACAAGACCAACGGGCACGCGACCAACACCACCTACTTGCTCCCTTACGGGGCTGAGCAGCTTCGTCTGCTGCTGATCAAGCGGGGTGTTCTCCCGTCGCAGCAGCTCGCCCTGATCGGCGGCACCTCATGAACCTCACGGGATGCCTACGACCTTCTCGGGCGCCACATCTGCACTGAGGAGACAAGGCCCCGGCCATGCGAGGGCCGGGGCGCGGGAGGACATCCCAGCCCAAAGCTAGCAACCCATCGAGAGGACACCCATGAAGATCCGAATGACCTGTACCGGCACTCGCCCCTTGCTCCTGCATAACGTGCAGCTCGCGAGCCCCCTGAACCCTTACGCCAAGAAGCTGAAGGCGCTGAACTCCAAGCGGGTCAAGACCGACGAGGACCGACTGGAGGTCGCCCGCGTCGAATTTGAAGGCTCGCTCTACTACGACGTTGAGCTTGGCCCGGTGATGCCGTCCCAGAACGTGTTCCGCTGCCTGATCGGCGGTGCCCGCCTGATCAAGGCTGGCAAGAAGATCGAGCGCGGCGTTGCCATGGCGGACTTTCAGCTCCCCCTCATCTACCAAGGGCCGCGGGACATCGAAGGACTCTGGGGTGGCGGCGAGTCTGAGTTCGTCGACATCCGTCCAGTGACCGTACAGCGGAACAAAGTCGACCGTTGCCGCCCCATCTTCCGGTCGTGGGTGGTCGAGGCGGACATCGTCATCGACCCCAAGGCCATCGAGTTCGACGAGTTCTGTGAGGTCGCTCGCCTGGCCGGCGAGATGGAAGGACTCGGCGACTTCCGGACCATGTTCGGCCGCTTCGACGCACAGGTCAGCGAGATCTGACATGGAACTTTCCCAGGCCTGTTGCAGCGAGACGCGGCTCTGCGTGGCTCGGCATGTCGTGACGTGCCATGGCGCGGCAGGTCTGGGACGGGAGGGCGACCGGAAGGCTCCGAGGTTCGACTCCTTGGGCGCCCACGCTGTTTGGCCCGGCGAGGTCCGGCGTGGATGGGCCCGGAATGGCATGGATGGGCGGGCATGGCCTGGGTCCGGCATGGCATGGCATGGGGCGGTTAGGCAAGGCGGTGCTTGGCTTGGTGTGGTCCGGCTAGGTTCCGCTGGGTTTGGACGGGCGGATGGTCGTAGTGCGGGTTCGACTCCCGTGCCGCCCGCGCTTCATCGAGAGATCCCCAAAGGCACGGCTGGGCGACTGTTCGGCTTGGCATGGCAGGGCGCGGTAGAGCATGGCTCGGCATGGCGTGGGCTGGTGACGGCGGTTGATCGCGGGCTTCCCCCGGGGTTTTCCCCTGCCACTAGGCGGGACACGGCCGGGAGTGGTCGGGCGTGGCAGAACGCGGTTCGGTCGGCCAAGGTTCGGCCGGGCAAGGCTCGGCATGGCGATCTTCTGATGACAGTGGTTGATCACGGGTTTATCCCATGGTCTTCCCCTGCCATCAGGCAGGACGCGGAACGGCAAGCAGTGGCCCGGCCGGGATGGGCGGGGCAGGGAGTGGCACGGCACGGTCATGCCCGCTTCGGCTGGGCTGGGCAGGACTCGGTAACGGTGACGGCGGTCGGTCGCGAGCTTGTCTCGCGACCTTCCGCTGCCTCCGGGTGGCGTTTGGCTCTCTTCGGTGGGGCTCGGCAGGGTGCGATGGTGCTTGGCGGGTCCAGTCGGGGTTTGGTTTGGTCTGTCCGGGCTTGGCTGGGTTTGGCGTCGGCGACGGCGGTTGGCCGGGATCTTGAATTCCGGTCTTCCACTGCCTCTGAGCAGTACTTGGTGCGGCACGGATGGGCTGGGCTAGGCATGGCGGGGTTCGGCGGGGCTCGGTCGGGTGGATGGCCTTCGGCACGGTTCGACTCCGTGCCACCCACTTCTCAAGGCTTGGCGCGGCTAGGTGCGGCGCGGCGTGGCAAGCGCGGCGTGGCACGGCAGGGCAGGGCAGGGAGCTCACGGGCGTTCGGCCTACACCGGAGTTCGACTCTCCGGCGCTCACTTACAAGGCCAGGTTTGGCCTGGCTCGGCGGGGCATGGCGCGGCCTTCCTGGGAGGGCCGAGGTTGGGCAAGGCATGGATCAGCACTTTCATCAGGAGCTTCACCATGTTCGAAGTTAAAAACGATCAGGCCGAATGGCGGAAAATCTACGCCAAGGCCCTGACTCTCAACGTAGACGACGTCCTTACATACGACGATCTTGGCGACCTACTCGACAGGGATTTCCTCGCCGACCGCAGCCCTATCTACCGGACCATCCGCGAGCTGGAGAAGAACAACGCTCGCACCTTGGCCAACGTCAAAGGCATCGGTTACCGGCTAGCTGCCGCAGTTGAGCATGAGGGCTTGGCTCGATCCCACCACCAGAGATCACGCCGTCAGCTTCGTAAGGCGGTCTCTAAGGCAGCCAGCGCGAATCGTGCAGAGATGACGGTGGATGAGCGCAAGCGCATCGACGGTCTGGAGATGAGCCTAAGGCAGCACTCGCAGATGATCCGTCGCCTAGATCTGCGAGACAAGGAGCGCGAGGCGCAGCTCAAGGATCTACGTCGGGAGAAGAACGCCGACGTCGCCGAGCTCTCGGAGCGGGTCGATCGCCTCGCTGAGCTACTGGAACGTCATGGTGTTCAGCCTCAAGGGGCATCGTGACCGTCTTCATTCCCGGCCGGGTCTACGAGCTGACGCCGGAGAGGTACGTGGCGGCCGGCGTCCTTCGCCAGCAGGCCCTGATGGCTACTGCCGACGAGTGCCGGGCGTGCGGCAACCAGCCGACCGCCGCCCCCAACTAAGTGCGGGCCCAGCCGAGGCAACGGCTGGAACCCGCTGACCACCCGCTCACGAGCTACAGAGAGCAGGACAGTCAATGAATCAGAGTACGACCAGTGTCGCCGACGAGGCGAACGCCTGGCAGAAGATGAAGACCGATTCCCCGGAGCAGGCCCGCAGGCTGCTCGACGAGATCGAGCTGGGTGCTGACGTGGCTGACGCCCTGAACGGGGGGCGAGAAGTGACCGCCGCCGAGCCGATCAAGAGCGTCGTTAAGGCGCTGGAGTACGCGCAGGCCTTCCAGGACATCGCGGCCTTCCTCGCTGCGAACCCGGTCCTGGCGAAGAGGGCCTCTGTCCACCCCGAGCGAGTGTTGGTCTCGGTTACCACGGCGGATGACCCAGGCGCTTTCATCGTGGAGGCCGCCCGGTGCGGTCAGGCGGCGGGCGCAAGGGTCGAGGAGTACGCCACCGCCGAGTACGGCGGCATCAAGATTCACTTCGGGCCGGTCTGCGTGCAGGTGTACGCCAAGGCCGAGCTGGTGTGCAGCCAGGTCGTGGTCGGCCGCGTCCCGGACGTTCGGCACATGCTGATCGTGGGCCTGGACGGTATCCGGCGTGAGGCTGCGGTCGGTCAGGCGGTGGCCCAGTGAACGTCGAGACGCCTCTCGCTGCTGCCGCCCGTCGCGCCGAAGAGCTCGCGCGGAGCCTTACCGAACTGGCGGCGTTCGTCCGGTCGGACGCCGTCCGCACTAACCCCCGCCTGCTCAACACGCTCCGCGTCAACTTCGGCCAGCAGGACATCCCGATCGGCGTATGCGATGACGCGCACTGGGTGCTGCGCGACGTCAGCCGGGCGGCTGACGCGTACGGGCTGCCGGTGTACGCGGCGCTCCCGCAAGAGCAGGACGGGCGGACATTCCGGGGACTGCGGGTGGTCTGCGGGGTGATCGACCTGCGGGTGTGCGCATCACAGGAGCGACTGTCGCGGCCGATCGGTGACTACCTGCCGGAGGTGGCGTCGTGACCATCATGACCGTTAGCGCCCTGGTCGAGGCCCGTCCAGCGGACACTGAGGTCGCCATCGTCTACGTTCCCGCAGGCTCCACGGTGCAGGTTCACCACCCGGATGGTGTCCGGTGGTACGAGCCGCTGCTGCCGGACGAGGGGTGCTACGCGGTCGTCCCGGGCGACAAGGACAAGATCGGGTGGGGTGCCGTGCCGTGCTGGTACGGCTCCCTGACCGGTATCCGCAACGGCCGGCACCGGCTGGACCGGGAGGCGTGGCACGCCGCGGCGAGGGCGCTTGCCTCCTGCGGCGTGGTTTACGTCCGCTACGAGCAGCTCGACTACTACAACGCGCAGCGGTGGACCGCTGTCGGCTACCGGGTCGAGGTGGCGGCCCGGACTGTGGACCAGGAGCACCGCGTCTACGCCCGCTACATGGGCGGTGAGGACCAGTGACCCCGATCAGCTGGCTGACGGTCAGCACCGCCGCCGCCCGTCTCCACAAGACGGTTGAGGAGATCCAGCGGTTGGTCGACGCCGGCTCCCTGCACGGCCGGTGGATCCACGACCACCTGTCGATCTCCGAGGAGTCAGTGGAGGCCTACTCGCCTGACGCGGACGCCGAAGACGCCATGGCTGAGTACCTCGTTGAGCGGGCCGAGGACCTCCCGGAGCGGACGGTCTCCGTTCATGGCGGACCCGAGCTAGATCCACAGACCGAGTTCGAGTACGAGCGAGAGAAGCGCACGTGAGCGAGACGCTCAACATCGTTCAGGCACTGGCCGAAGTCAAACGCAGGGTCGGCGCGGTCGCCAAGGACGACAAGAACTACCAGCAGGGCTTCACCTTCCGAGGCGTGGACACTGTGGTCAACGCCGTCGGTCCACACCTGGATGAGGTCGGCATCGTGCATATGCCGACCTTGGAAAGGTGCACGTACGGCACCGTTGAGATCGGTAAGAACCGTACCCCGATGGCGCACGTCAGCCTCGAAGTCACCTACACCTTCTACGGGCCGGCACAAGACTTCATCTCCTGCCGGGTGCCGGGCGAGGCGATGGACTCCGGCGACAAAGCAACGTCGAAAGCCATGTCGGTGGCGTGGCGGACCGCGCTGATACAGGTCCTGAACCTTCGCACTGAAGACCCCGACCCTGACGAGAGCTCGTATGTGCGCTCTGCGGCCAAGACGGTGGAGGACTACCGGCTGGAGGTGATGAACCTCAACGCCACCAAGTCCGACCTGGAGCGGACGTACATGGAGGCGGGTCGGGCTGGGCTGCTGGCACAGGCAACTGTGGACGAGGCTGGCAACCAAGTCCGCCTGGGCGACCTCGTCATCCGCCGCGGGAAAGAGGCGCCGGAGGGGCTGCCCCGTAACAAGGACGGTTCTGTCTCCCGGTCCAAGACCACGGACGAGGAGAAGGCCGCTCATGGCCTGATGACCGGCCCTCAGCTGCGCGCCCACAACAAGCTGGTCAAAGAGGCTACCGAGAACCCCAAGGAAGCCGAACGGGTCAACGGCCCTGTCTTGTTCGACGAGTGGCGGAATGATCCGCCGACCGAGCTGGCGGGTGTGACTGAGATCAGTAAGCCCGGCGGTGAGTCGTGACGGAGATGCTCACCATCGTCAAGCAGCTCGGCCAGCTCTCCCGCGACCTCGACGACGCGGTCACGAAGATGGCTGACCTGGAGTTCATTGCGGTCGAGGCCGAGGGCGACTTCAAGGTGGCGTTCGCTGGCGCGTTCCGGGACGCAGCGGGCTCGATCGAGGACCGCAAGCAGATCGCGATCACCCAGACCGATCACCTGTGGCGAGTGTGGGGCAAGGCCGCTGCCGCGGTCCGCCTGCAGAAGGAGCACATCAAGGCCCTGCACGCCCGTATCGACGTGGGGCGGACGATCCAGTCGACGGCTCGTGCGGAGATGCAGTTGGCGGGTGGTCAGCTGTGAAGCGCGGCGCCCCTCTACGGCGGAAGAAGCCGATGCCCCGCGGCAAGGGTCTCAAGGCTGGCGGCTCTGCTTCGGTCCGTACGCCGGCCAAGGCAGGGCGTCGGGACACCGGCCCCACCGCGGCGGTGCGGCGGGCAGTTCGTGAGCGCGACCTGGACACCTGCGTGGTGTGCGGCGTCATCGTGACCGGCCGCCCCGCGTCGATCCACCACCGGCGGAACCGCGGCATGGGTGGTTCGTCAGATCCGCGCATCAACGACATCACCAATCTCATGATCGCGTGTGGTGATGGGTCCAGCGGCTGTCACGGCATGCTGACCGATCGGCCGTGGGAGCTCGACGCCGACAAGCACGGCTGGATCATCGGCCGTAACTCGGTCGCCGACCCCGCGCTGGTGCCGGTCCTGGTGGCGTGGCTGGGCTGGTGCCTGCCCACACCTGACGGCCGCTGGGAGCGTGTCGAGGTGACCTCATGACCGAGCTTCCCGGCCCCGAGTTCCTCGATTGCCCGACCTTGGCAGGCCACCCGTGCGGCTGCTGTCTGCGGTGTCTCGCCCAGCAGGTCGAGGCTCTCCGTCGTTCCTCGGCTGACCTGTACGGGTCGCCGTCTGACCTCGACTTCCCCTGACTTCCTGGTGCTGGTCCTGCACTCCATCGGGGGTGTGCGGGACCAGCACTCCACCCCCTGCCTCTGAAAGGAGGTAAGCCGTGCGAGCCGTGATCACCCTCGGCATGGTCGCCCTGATCGTCCTGGGCTGCGTCGCCATAGCCCTGATCTACAAGCGCGCCGAGCAGGCCCGCGAGGACCGGCGGGAGCGGCGCCGCCACGAGGAGTTCCTCGACCGCATCCACAAGTCAGCGATCGGCGCCCGGGACGTCGAGCCGTACGCCGCAGTCCTCGCCGACGAGATCCGCAACCACTTCAACCCCCTGACCCTCGGAAAGAGGACCCGTTGAACCGCAAGCTCCTCATCCCCGCCAGCCTGGCCGCCACGGTGCTCGCCACTGGCTGCTCGATCACCACGGACACCAACGAGCGCGGCCTGGACTACGACTACGACTCCTGGTCGGGCGAGAAGTCCCTCGAAGGGTGCGTGGAGCCCGGTCAGCGCGCATGGCAGGACATCAACGACCCTGGCGTGGTTCTGCCCGCCGACCAGCGGTCGTTCGAGTTCACCAACAGCCGTGACGCCGAGTCCAAGCCCATCACCGTGGTTTCGAAGGACAACCTGGAGATGTCCGTCGAAGGCGTCGCGACGTTCTACTTGACCGGCGACTGCAAGACCCTCGACGACTTCTACCGGAAGATCGGCCAGAAGTTCCGGGCCGACACCAACGAGGGCTGGGCGCGGATGCTCGGCGTCTACGTCAAGCAGCCCCTCGACCGGGCCATGGACGCCGCAGCGAAGAAGTACCCGTGGAAGGACCTGTTCGCCAACCCGCAGGTGAAGCAGACCTGGGAGAACGAGGTCGCCGCGCTGGCGTCGCAGTTCATCAAGGAGCAGGCCGGCGCCGACTACTTCACCGGCTTCAAGTTCACCCTCCAGCAGCCCCAGCCGCCGCAGAAGGTCCGCGACGCCCTGGCGGAGGCGCAGGAGGCGATCGAGCAGAACGCGGCCCAGAAGAACAAGAACGAGCAGGTGAAGACGGAGATCCAGTCCATCAGGGAACTGGTCGACGTCCTCGGCCCCCAGGGGGCGGTGCTTTGGCAGGCCATTCGGAACGGCCAGATCTCAGTCGTGCCGGTTCCGCAGGGCAGCAGCCTCAATGTCACTCCGAAGCGGGACGGCGAGTGATGACAGGTATCCAAACCGGCCAGCGGTTCGGGCACCTGGAAGCGCTGGAACCCTCCAAGAACGCGCGCAGCAAGGTGCTATGCCGTTGCGACTGCGGCGAGCAGAAGCGATTCATCCCCTACAACCTGACGAGCGGCAATACCCGCTCCTGTGGGTGCCTCAGACGGGCAGTGACCGCTGCGCGTAGCACGACACATGGTCTTGCTGATTCTCCGGAGTATCGGGCGTGGCAGCAGATGATCAGGCGTTGCACCGACCCTGACCACCCATACTTTCCGTACTACGGCGGCAGAGGCATCTCCGTCTGTGAGCGCTGGATGGACTTTGGCGCGTTCATCGCTGACATGGGGCGGCGCTCCGAGGGGTTGTCGCTCGATCGAGTGGACAACGACGGCCCCTATTCGCCAGAGAACTGTCGGTGGGCGACAGCAGTTGAGCAACGCGCTAACCGTCGTCCACAGCGGAAGCGGACACACTGTCCGAACGGTCACCTGTACACGTCCGAGAGCGTGGTGCTGAAGACCAAGAAGAGCAGGTCTGGCAAGTCGCACACGACTCGCAATTGCCGACTGTGTATCCGGAATGGCGAGGCTAAGGCGCGCCAGGCAATCAAGGACGGCAAGGTCACGATCGTCCCGGTCCCGTCTGGCAGCGCGGTCAACGTCACTCCGAAGGGTGGCCAGTGATGACCGACGTCGCCGACTGGGATGACCGTCTGCCGTATGACGACTCTCCGGAGCCCCCGGAGCACCCGCCTCTCAACCTGAAGCACGTCGAGGCCGGCGCCGAAAAGGCGCTCGCCTGGCTCTTCAAGAACAAGCTCGGCGAGTGCCCTGAGGTGGAGGAGACCGTCCGCGCGATGGGCGAGGTCTTGGAGCGACTCCGCTCGGCGGAGATGGAGATCGACCGCTGGGAGTCCCTGCCGGTCGAGACGATCCGCTGCGTCGTCGTCCCTGAAGGGGCGGACATCGACGACCCGGACCAGGTGCTCCGAGTCGTGACGGAGTCGACGGCGATTCGCTCCGCACAGAACAGGGGCGGGATCGCGTACGCGCAGGAGGCGACTCTCCGCCCGCTGGTGCAGATCTGGCCGCCCGTCAAACCGCCCTTCTAACCCTCCCGATTGCCCCGTCTTGTGCTCGACCTCAGGGGCGAGCACAAGCGGGCTCCCACCTCAATCACCTGAAGGAGGCTCGCCGTGGTCAAGCTCCACGTCGCTGAGCTGCTAGACCTCGAATGCCTCGAAGAGGCGATCAACACAGGGTTCGTCCGCGCGCAGAATCACCCCGTCGAGCCGTTGGTCATCTACAACTACACGGAGAAGACCCAGTACGAGGGGGAGTGGAATCGGGTTACGCAGACGTGCCGAGGCTTGATCGCTGACGGCTCCGGCACCATCGTGGCTCGCCCCTTCGCGAAGTTCTTCAACTACGGCGACCCCATGGCGGGGGAACTGGACTTGTCGGCGAAGGTCGTCGTAGCCGACAAGATGGACGGCTCTCTCGGCATCCTCTACCCGACCGCTTCGGGCGACTACGCCGTCGCGACCAGGGGGTCGTTCGCCAGCGAGCAGGCGCAGCACGCCACTGATGTGCTCAGGTCGCGATACAGCGACTTCTCACCGCCTGAGGGTGTGACGGTCTTGTTCGAGATCATCTACCCGGCCAACCGGATCGTCTGTGAGTACGGCGGCGCCGACGACCTGTTCCTCCTGGGCGGTGTCGAGATCAGCACTGGGAGAGTGCTTGGCCCCGACGAGGTCCCCGCTTGGAGTGGCCCAAGGGCGGCCGTGTTCAGTGCGCCGATGCTCGCCGACGCGCTGGCCATGCCGCCCCGTCCGGGAGCCGAAGGGCTTGTCGTTCGGCTGGTCGACACCGGGCAGATGGTGAAGATCAAGCAGGCCGACTATGTAGCCCTCCACAAGATCATCACTGGGTTGAACGCACGAGGCGTCTGGGAAGCCCTAGGCGAAGGCAAAACCATCAGCGACATCTGCGAGCCGCTGCCGGACGAATTTCATCAATGGGTGCGCGACCTCGCCGAGGGGCTACAGCTTCGAGCCGCCATGGCGTACGGCGCCGTCCAAGCCACCCACAACAACATCGTGGACAAGCTCGACCACAAGCACCCAGACGGCTGGCAGCGCCAGGACTACGCGACCTGGGCGACCCAGTGCACCAACCCGGCTTGGCTGTTCAACCTGCTCGACGACCGCGACCCGCGCCCGGCGATCTGGAAGACGCTTCGCCCGTCCGGAGACATCCGCCCGGTTGCCCTCTCGGAGGACGCCGCATGAGCACTCTCTTCGCCACCAGAGGCCTTCCTGGGTGCGGCAAGACGTACATGGCATCAGCGTGGGTCGCTGAAGACCCAGACCGGCGTGCCCGGGTTAACCGAGACGACCTGCGGGCCATGGTTCACGACAGCCTGCACATCAAAGGCATCACCGAGCCGCGCATCATCGCCGTGCGGGACGCCTCCATCACGGCGCTGCTCCGCAAAGGCGTGGACGTGGTCTGCGACGACACCAACCTTCCGCAACGCGTCGTGCGGGACCTAGCCAAACTTGCCGCCCGTGCGGGCGCTGAGTTCGAGGTGTGGGACCTGACAGACCGCTCGCTGGATGAATGCATCGCGCGAGACGCCGTTCGTGAGTGTTCCGTAGGGGAGCAGGTCATCCGCGACATGCACACCCGCTACCTGAAGGGGCACACCTACCCGCTACCCATGCCGACGGAGACCGACAGCGCCGTCGATCTGAAGCTGTACACGGCCAAGCCCGGCACACCCAAGGCGGTGCTGGTGGACATCGACGGCACCACGGCGTTGATGTGCGACCGCTCTCCGTTCGACGAGACACGCGTCGCTGGAGACCTGCCGAACCTGCCTGTCATCAAGGTCATCCGCGCACTGGAGGCGACAGGGCACCGGATCGTGTTCGTGTCCGGCCGGACCGACGCCTGCCGCGCCGCCACGGAGGAATGGCTGGCCGTGAACACCGGCATCCGCTACGACGCCTTGCACATGCGCGTCGCCGGCGACTTCCGCAAGGACTACGTGGTCAAGGCTGACCTGTTTGATGCCCACGTTCGCGACCACTACGACGTCGCCTGCGTGCTGGATGACCGGCGCCAGGTGGTCGACATGTGGCGGTCGCTCGGTCTGACCGTACTCCAGGTCGCTGACGGCGATTTCTGACCTTCCCCCGCTTGTGCTCGCCTCCGAGGTCGAGCACAAGCGGGCCTTCAACCCCTGATCGGAGAGATCCATGAGCACTGAGCAGGTCGACATCCCGCGGAGCGTCGAGGTCGTAGAGGGGCCTGTCGAGGAGATCCGCGCTGCCGCCACCCGGCTCCGTGAGGTGGCCGCTGATGCCACTCCTGGCCCGTGGCAGGTCGGCAACGGCACAGTCATCGGTCTCGGCATCGAGCAGACCAGCCGCGGCTCGTTCTCCTACACCGCCCAGCTCGCCGAGGTCTTCGACGGCACCACTCGCGATGAGGAGAACTACGGCGGCCACGACCTCGGCAGCCCCGAGGGAGATGCCGCCTGGATCGCCCTCGCCCACCCCGGCTTGGCCGAGCCACTCGCCGGATGGCTGGAAGAGGTCGCCGACGACGCGGAGAAGCACGCCCGCGGCGGGTGTGGCAACTCCGCCGACGAGATCGCCTGTGGGTGGCCGCTCGCCGTGGCCCGACTCATCAACGGCTCCGACTGATCCACAATCCCGCTCCTCCCTGCAGTCACCAGGGAGGAGCGGGACCCCACCTCATGAAACACCCGTTAAGCCGATTAGGGGAGACCCGAAAATGCGATCCAGGGATAATGAGCAGCCTCCGCCCGCCGATCAGCTTGTTCACCCGCCCGCCCCGGTCGTGCGATTCGCCACCGATGCCGCCGCCCAGTCCGTCACCGGACCGCTCAAGCAGCGCTACGACGATGCCGCCGCCTTCGCTTTCGCCGAGTGGCAGCAGGCCGATCAGTGCGACGCCGACATAGCGGGCTGCCAGAGGGAAATCGCTGACCTCAAGCGCCGCATCGTCGAGCTGGAGGAGACGATCCAGCGCCGCTCCTTGGACCGGCAGCAGCACCTCACGCACGCCCAGCAAGGCGTGGACGTGGCCAACCCAAGCGCCGACCTCCTCGGCTACACGGGAGTGCAGGTTCCTCAGGTCATCCGCCCTCTACCGATGCCCCCTCCGGTAAGCGGACCGTCATCGCTGGGGGAACTGGACGAGCGATCCCAGCAGGCGCTCGGCGCGTTCCTCGACGAGCACGCCGCAATCGGTCAGGACGGAACGCGGTGAGCGCGTTACGGCGCCTGTGGCGGCACTACGTGCGACGTAGGCCGTACGCGGGGCGCCACGCCGGAGCTCGCATCTCGGCCCTTCAGGACGCCGGCACCGTCCCTGTTCCCGCTATCCGATCTCACCCGTCCCCCGACCCGGAGGAGACCGCACAGTGACCCGCATCGTCTTCCTTGACACAGAAACCACTTCGCTCGACGACACCCGGGGCGGGGTGTGGGAGATCGGCGCCATCGTCCGCGATCCCGGCCAGGCTGATGTCGAGCACTTGTGGCAGATCTGGCCGGACCTGTCCACCTCAGACCCGAACTCGCTGCGCATCGGCCGCTTCTACGAACGCCACCTGCTGGCCCGACAGCCCGCTGCCCCCGAGTACGCCATCGAAGTCGCCATCGACGGCAAGACCGACCTGCTCGACAACCAGTGCCACACCGGCAAGGTCGCCCGCGAACTGGCGCACATCCTCGACGGGGCGCACGTCGTCGGCGCAGTCCCGGACTTCGACTACCGGTTCCTGCGCCGCTTCCTCGCCACCTGGGGGCAGGCGTGGAGCGCCCACTACCACCTGATCGACATCGAAGCGCTCGCGGTCGGCTGGCTGCACGGCAAAGCCGCAGCTCTCGCTGAACTCAAGGACAGCGGCCCCAACTGGCACGACGAGGCCACCAAGACGTATGGCCTGCCGTGGGACTCCAAGGCGTTGTCCCGAGCACTCCGCGTGGACCCCGACCAGTTCGACCAGCACACCGCGCTCGGCGACGCCCGCTGGGCTCGCGCCCTCTACGACGCCGTGATGGGTGGTGCCGCCTGAATGGGCGCCGTGACCTGCCTGAAGCCCGAGCTCCCCGCCGCGGAGGAGCCCCG
Source organism: Streptosporangium sp. NPDC051022 (assembly GCF_040683035.1). Taxonomy (NCBI): domain Bacteria; kingdom Bacillati; phylum Actinomycetota; class Actinomycetes; order Streptosporangiales; family Streptosporangiaceae; genus Streptosporangium; species Streptosporangium sp. NPDC051022. Next base: position 275,033 of record NZ_JBFBCF010000008.1, read on the forward strand.
CCGCCCGCTGCTGCTCATCGATGTGGACGGGGTGTTGAACGCCTTCCGTCGCCCTGGCCCCGAATGGTTCAAGACGAAGTGCACGGCGGACGGGATCACGTACAACATGATCCTCAACCCCACGCACGGGCCGAAGCTCCTCAACGTGGCCAAGACGACCGGCTGCGAACTCGTCTGGGCGACCACGTGGGAGCACGACGCTAACACCGAGATCGCACCGAAGATCGGCCTCCCACAGTTGCCGGTGATCGAGGTCGACCGCGCCAACAGGCCCTACCGCGGCGACGTGATGTTCAAGACGCCGCACATCGCCGACTGGGTCAAGGGCCGTCCGTTCGTGTGGCTGGA